>CAKZOF010000044.1 GCA_937135995.1 uncultured Pyrinomonas sp. | reverse complement strand
GACCAGCCGATCGTGCCGGAGAACCGCCCCGGCGCGGCCGCGACCCTCGCCACAGGCCAGGTGGCCGAGGCCCCGCCCGACGGCTACACCGTGCTGCTCACGGTGATCTCCTCCTTCTCCGTCGGCAGCGTGCTCTACCGCGACCAGATACGCTGGGATCCGGTGCGCAGCTTCGCCCATATCGGCATGATCAACCGCACCTTCTACGCGCTGATGGCGAACCGCAACGCGCCCTTCAACAGCCCGCGCGAGATGGTGGAGCACGCGCGCCGCAACCCCGGCCTCGCCTACGCGACCTCCGGGGTCGGCTCGATCCCGCATCTCGTCATGCTGCGCCTCGCCCGCGCCGCCGGCGTCGAGATCGAAGAGCTTAACCAGAGCACGCTGCGCGTCGCCGGAAGCGAGCGCACGTTCATCGCGCGCGACGTCGTGACGGAGCCTTACCCACGCTTTCCGACTGACATGCAAGCGCAGTACATGGCGCTCATGACGCAGGCCGAAGGAGCGGCGCGTATCACCGAGACGATCTTCGAGAACCGTTTCATGCACGCCGCGGAGATGATGCGCATGGGAGCGCGCATCGAGATCGAAGGGCACACGGCAACGGTGCACGGGCCGACGCCGTTGATGGGCGCGCACGTGCAGGCATCGGATCTGCGCGCGTCGGCTTCGCTGGTGCTCGCCGGGCTGGCTGCCGAGGGTGAAACGGTGATCGATCGCGTCTACCACATCGATCGCGGTTATGAAAAAATAGAAGACAAACTGCGCGCCGTCGGTGCCGAGATCGAGCGCCTTCGCTGAAAGGGCGACGCCCGGAAGAAGGCGAACGCCCACGCAGTTTGCTGATGACGACTTTCTCGACGGTCCGCTGAAAAGGCGACGATCGATGAGAGCGCACGCCACCAGTTGGCCGGGTCAGGCGTCGCCGTGCGTCTCGTGGGCAGAGTCTCTCGTTGCCGATGGTCGTTCAGCTGTTCCAGAAGCGAGCGCGTCCGTGTGCGGCGCGCTCGGCCGATGAGAGGAGAATCGTATGGTGCAAACCGATTGCATCTTTTGTCGCATCATCGCGGGCAAACTGCCAGCGATGATGGTACATCAGGATGATCTGTGCGTCGCTTTTCGCGACATCAACCCGCAAGCGCCGGTTCATCTTCTGGTGGTCCCGCGCGAGCACTTCGCTTCGCTCGACGAAGCGACGCCCGAAAGGCGCGAACTGCTCGGTCACCTGCTGCTGACGGCGGCGCGCGTCGCCAACGCCGAAGGATTGACAGAGAAAGGAGGCGGCTACCGCACGGTGATCAACACGGGTGCTGGCGTCGGCCAATCGGTCTTTCACCTTCACGTACACGTGCTGGGCGGGCGCCCGATGGGCTGGCCGCCCGGCTGATCCGATGGAGCGATCGACGATGAAAGCCCTACGAAAGAGAAGCGCGTCGGCTGAAAAGCGCGCGCACATCGCGCCCGCATTGAAGCGAGCGCAGGGAGCGGGACGGTTCTTCGTCCTCTTGCTCGCACTGCTGTCGCAAGCGCTGGCCCAAGCTCCGGCACTGAAACCGGTTCCGGACGAAGAGGCGCTGCGCCGCCACGTTCAAGCGCTTGCTTCCGAAAAGTTCGAAGGGAGACGCGCCGGAACGACTGGCGCGGCGCTCGCCGCGCGCTACATCGCCGAAGAGTTCGCCCGTTTGGGCTTGCGTCCTTGCTGCGCGACCTCGCGCAGCGGTGCGCGGCCAGCCTACCAAGATTACTTGCAGACCTTCAACCTCGCGGGGCGCGGCCAATTGGGCCAGCGCAACGAGATGTCGTTCACCGACGCGGAAGGCGCCTCGCTGGACCTGCGCTTGAACGAGGATTGGCTGCCGCTGCCGTGGACAACGAGCGCGCGCCTCGAGCAACTCCCGGCAGTGGTAGTCAATGGCGGCATCGTCGCCGAAGAGCTAAAACGCGACGATTACGCCGGTCTCGACGTTCGCGGCAAAGCGGTCATTCTCCCTTCGAGGACGCCCGAAGAAGCCGATCCGCACAACCCATTGGCGCGCTACGCTGAACCGCGGTGGCGCGCCACCGCAGCGCGCGAACGCGGCGCACGTGCCATCATCTTCGTCTCCGGCGAAACGCGGCTCGCCGACGATCCACTGGTCCGCTCCGAAGCCGAGCACGTGGCAGGCGACGCGCAGATCGTCGCCGTGGTCGTTTCAGAAGCCGCGGCGCGACGCTTGCTCGCCACCAACGACGTCCGCCGCAACAGCACATCGAGCGCGCTGAACGGCGACGCCTCTCCGTCGCGCGCGCGCCCCAGCGCCGTTCGGTTGACGATCCAGACCGACATCGTTCGCCGCCATTTCGAAACGGCCAACGTCGTCGGCATCGTCGAAGGGACCGATCCCGCGTTGCGCGCGGAAGCCGTTCTCATCGGTGCACACTACGACCACCTAGGCTTGGGCGGGCGCGGGAGTTTAGCGCCGGACCAGCGGGCGATTCACTACGGCGCCGACGACAATGCTTCTGGCACGGCGGCGCTCATCGAACTAGCGCGCATCTTCGCCCAACAACGCCCGCGTCGCACCTTCATCTTCGCGGCGTTCGGCGGCGAAGAACTGGGCTTGCTCGGCTCGAACTACTACGTGCGCAACCCCATTATCCCGCTTGCGCAAACGGTCGCCATGCTCAACATGGACATGATCGGGCGGCTGCGCCAAGGGCGCTTGACCGTCGGCGGCATCGGTTCGGCTGCCGAGTGGCGCGCGTTGGTCGAAGAGGTCAACCGCCGGTTGGCGCCACTGCGGTCTGGCAGCAGCGCGGAAGAAGCGCAAGGACTTTTCCGCCTGACCCTCAACCCGGATGGATTCGGGCCGAGCGATCACGCCTCTTTCTACGCGCGGCGCATCCCGGTGCTCTTCTTCTGGACCGGAACGCACGAAGACTACCACAAGCCTTCCGATACGGCCGACAAGATCAACTACGTCGGGCAGACGCAGATCGCGCTCTTCGTCGCCGAGATCGCGCGCGAAATAGATCGCCTGCCGCAACGTCCGACCTACGCGGTGGTGCGCGGCGAGACGAACATGCGCGCGACGGGTTTTCGCGTCTATCTCGGCACGATCCCGAACTACGCCGAATCGGATCGCGGCGTGCGGCTCGAAGCGGTGCGCGAGGACTCGCCAGCGGCGCGCGCCGGACTCAAAGGCGGCGACGTGATCGTCAAACTCGCCGGGCGCGACGTACGCAACATCTACGACTACACGAATGCGCTGTCGGAGATGCAGCCGAACGTCGAATACGAGATCGAAGTGGAACGTGATGGCCGCCGTTTGCGCCTGAAGATCACACCCGAAGCGCGAAGAAGATAGTTGCCGCCAGCACACTACAAAAGCGCTTGGTTGCGGCGAATTTCTGAAGATTTCATTGAAAATCAGTCACAACGGGTCGAAAACGGGCAACATTCGCTGCCATGCGCCGATAATAATAATAGAGAGTTTTTTTCAAGAACTCCCCTGCTCAGCAGGGGTAGCAAAGATTTGGATGAAAGGGAGGGTCAAGCGAAATGGCGATCGGTGACTTGTTACGAATCGGCAGCCACAGTTTGGCGGAGAATCTGCGGATAGAAGAAGAGGCGACAACAACGGCGCCACCCGATCCAGCAGCGCGCGAGGAAGAAGCAGGGCGCGCGAGTCGCGTGGGCGAGTTAGAGATGCTTGGGGCGCTGCTCAAGGAGCGCGTGCGACAGCAGGCGACAGACGATGGCACAGAGTTGGTGGCGAAGCTGAGCGAACCGGCTGCGCCAACAACTACCACCGCTGCGTGGCCACCTCTAACTCACGATAAAATTATCAAAAAAGCCTTCGAGGGTCTGAGCGATAGAGATATAGAGATAATTCAGCGAGGCAGCCGGGAGGTAGACGTCAAGTACGGGGTGCCGATCACGCTGTTGGAGCGGAACGCGCCGCAGCATGCGATGACGCCTGGGTCCAAGGTATGGGAGCTGATGAAGCGCGGGCTGAGCAAAGAGCAGGCGGTACGCGAGGCGCAGGCGTGGGCGCGGCAGGAGACGGCCAAGTGGATCGAGGCGAAGAAGCAGGAGGCGCGGGAGCGGTTGCGGCGCGGTGATCGGGACGGGGCGTTGCGGGCATTTGGGCAGGCGATGCATCCGGTGATGGACAACGTGTCGCCAGCGCACCGCGACTATCAGGTGTATGATACCGGGAAGTATTTTTTCGAGGCGTTGAAAAGCCCAACGAATGCTGTAGGCTCCTTTGCGGTCGACATGCTAAGTCACAAGAGAACGGAGAGTCGTCCTCAAACCGATGAAGAGCAGCAATTGATGAACGAGGAGATGTGGAAGCATTTTCGCGACGTGTTTGGCGAAGAGGAGTTGCAGCGAGCCATGACC
>CAKZOF010000043.1 GCA_937135995.1 uncultured Pyrinomonas sp. | reverse complement strand
AAGGGCGCCGGAGCGAGTTCATGCTGCTCATCTACGCCGACGACGCCAAGCTCTACGTGCCGGTCGAAAGATTGGACTTGGTCCAGCGCTACGCGAGCGCCGAAGGACGCGAGCCGACGCTGGACCGCCTCGGCGGTCTCGGCTGGCAGAAGACCAAAGCGCGCGCGCGCCGCGCCATGCGCGACATGGCGGATCAGTTGCTGCGCCTGTACGCCGAACGCAAGCTCGTGCGCGGTCACGCCTTTGCACCTGACACGCCGTGGCAACGGGAGTTCGAAGAAGGCTTCGAGTACGAACTGACGCCGGATCAAGCGACGGCCATCGCCGAAGTCAAACGCGACATGGAGCAGCCCGTGCCGATGGACCGCTTGCTGTGCGGCGATGTCGGCTACGGCAAAACGGAAGTCGCGATGCGCGCCGCGTTCAAGGCTGTGATGGACGGCAAGCAGGTCGCCGTGCTGGCGCCGACCACGGTACTCGCCTACCAGCACTTCGAGACCTTTCGCGCGCGCTTCGCGCCGTTTCCGGTCAAGATCGAGCTGTTGTCGCGGCTACGCTCGAACAAGGAGCAGAAGGAGATCCTCGCTCGCGTGGAAGCGGGTGAAATCGACATCTTGATCGGCACGCACCGCTTACTCTCGAAAGACGTTCGCTTCCGCGATCTCGGACTGGTGGTCGTCGACGAAGAGCAACGTTTCGGCGTCGCACACAAAGAACGGTTGAAGCAGTTGAGAAAGCGCGTCGATGTGCTGACGCTAACGGCGACGCCCATCCCGCGGACGCTCAATATGTCGCTCGTCGGTCTGCGCGATATGTCGATCATCGAAACTCCGCCACGCGACCGTCTGGCGATTCAGACGCAGGTCGTGCAGTTTTCCGAGTCGGTGATCAAGTCGGCCATCGAGTTGGAGTTGCAGCGGAGCGGGCAGGTCTTCTTCGTCCATAACCGCGTCGAGACGATCGACGCCATCGCCGCACTCATCGGGCGGCTCGTGCCGCAGGCGCGCATCGCCGTGGCCCACGGACAGATGAACGAACAGCAGATGGAACGCATCATGCTCGATTTCGTCGCCTACAAGTACGATGTTCTCGTCGCGACGACGATCATCGAAAACGGCATAGACATCCCACGCGCCAACACGATCATCATAAACCGCGCCGATCAGTACGGGCTGGCGCAGCTCTATCAACTGCGCGGTCGCGTCGGGCGCTCAAATCGTCGCGCCTACGCCTACTTGCTCGTTCCGTCGGAAGCCGACTTGACGCCCATCGCGCGGCGGCGTTTGGCGGCCATTCGCGAATTCTCCGATCTAGGCGCCGGGTTTCGCATCGCTGCGCTCGATCTGGAACTTCGCGGCGCTGGGAACTTGCTCGGTGCTGAACAGTCGGGCCACATGGATGCGCTCGGTTTCGATCTTTACATGCAGATGCTCGAACGCACCGTGGCCGAACTGCGCGGCGAAGCCGTAGATGATGAACCCAGCGTTGCGCTCAATCTAGGCGTGGACGTTTCCATTCCTGAGGACTACATCGGCGACATGGGGCAGCGGCTGCGCGTTTACAAACGCATCGCCTCGGCACGCGACGAAGCGCAATTGCGCCAGATTCATGCCGAAATGGAAGATCGTTATGGGCGTATTCCCGAACCGGTCGAGAACCTGTTCGAGTACGCCCGACTGCGGCGCATGGCCGAAGAGGTGGGAGTGTTGTCGATCGACCGCACGCCCGATGGGCTGGCTGTCAAGTTGAGCGAGCGCGCGCGCGTCGCGCCGGAACGTCTGATCGAACTGGTAGGCGAAAGGCTGGGGACGAGCTTTTCGCCGAGCGGCGTGCTGCGCGTGCAGTTGAGCGATGGCGCAGAGATCATCCGGGCGGCGCAGGCGTTGCTCGCACGTATCAAGGCGACGGACGCATGAAAAAAAGGGGCGGGTGGCGTGATCCCGAAAGAAGAACGTGCGAAAAGGGCGATCGCAAGCTTGCGCGCGGCGCCGTCGAAGCATCAGAATAGAACGATACGATGAGAGAGACGTGATCGCGTGTGAAAGAACGATGCTGAATGGCGCCAAGATCGCGTCGGCACAAGCGAAAGATCGCGTTGAATCGAAAGGATCGAGGAAGTCTTAGTCATGAAGAGAAAGACGTTTCGGATCGCACTAGCGGCGTTTGCGCTGCTTTCGCTATTTGGCGCAGCGCGGGCGCAAGAAGAGGGCGAGCCGCGCGTGGTCGATCAAGTGATCGCGCAGGTCAACAACGACGTCATCACGCTGTCGATGCTGCGACGCGAGATGCGCGAAGCGGTGGAGGCGCTCAAACAGCAGCGCGGCATGACCGAACAACAGGCGACTGAAGAGGTGCAAAAGAGGCAACCGGAACTGATCGCCAGTTTGATCAACGAGCAGTTGTTGCTGCAAAAAGGCAAAGAGATCCCGCGCCTCGAAGAGGAAGTCGAAGCGGAAGTCAACCGACGTATGTTGGAAGTGGCGCGCGAGAACAACATCAAATCGATCGAACAACTAGACGAAGCGCTGCGCAACAGCGGGCTCGATCCGGCGGAGATACGCCGGACCTTGCGCCGCGAGATCATGAAGAGCGCCGTGTTGAACCGTGAAGTCGACGCGCGCATCTACTTCGGGTTGAGCGCCGACGAGGTGCGGAAGTATTTCGATGCACACCGCGACAAATTCCGCAAGCCCGAAACCATCACGCTCTCGGAGATTTTCTTGAGCACGGCGGGCAAATCCGAACAAGAGGTGCTCGCGCGAGCGCGCGAGATCGTGCAGAAGGCGCGCGCCGGAGCCGATTTCGGGCAACTGGCCCAGACCTATTCGGAGCGTCCGCAGTCGCGCGAAAGAAAGGGCAAGCTCGGCACGTTCGTTGTCTCTGACATCACGCGCCAAGAGGTCGCACAGGCAATCAAGGGATTGCGAGCGGGCGGCGTGACCGATCCGATCAAAACGGATGAAGGTTATCTGATTTTGAGAGTGGATGAGAGAACGCCGCCAGGCGAAGCGACGTTCAACGAGAATCAAGTGCGCGAAGCGATCACGGCGGAACGCGCGCCGAAAGAGCGAGCCGACTATCTGGACGCTTTACGCAAAGATGCTTACATTGCCGTCGCTGAAGAATATCGCGCAACGGTGCTGCCGCTGCTCAAACTGGACGGCAAGACGGCAGCCAAGAGCGACGTCAAGCGACCGTAGGTCGCTCGCTGGTGGCGAGCCGCAGCTTCGCGGGTCGGAAGCACGTTCATCGGTCGCTAGCCCTGTTCGGCTGGTTCGATTTGAAAAGCGATGACGGGTGAAGGCGTGGTGCAAGAGGTGCGCCTGGACCATTTTCTGCGCGCCAGTCGCTTGGTGCCGCGGCGCACCGTGGCGCAAGAGTTGTGCGAGCGCGGGGCCGTTCGGGTCAACGACCTACCGGCACGCGCCGCACGGCGCGTGCATGTCGGAGATCGCATTGAGTTGACGCGCGGCGCGCGCCTGATCGCCGTTCGCGTGATCGCGCTCCCGTCATCGAAACAGGTCTCGCGCGCCCAAGCGCCCACTCTTTACGAATTGCTGGAAGAGCGCGTTTTGCCAGAGGTCTTCTGATGATTCGCGCGATGCGCTGATCTGCTTCCGCGCGTCGCGCGGTGGCCCAACCTCTCTACCGACGCCGCCCCCTCGCAGCTACGGCCCGTCCGAGCGGGCCAGATTCGCCTTTTGCTATCCGCACAGTTTCTCACCAGCGTCAGTTACCTTCTTCGACCTTTGTGGGCGTTGCCGATTCGGGGAGTGGACAACTGTCAGCTGGATTTGTCCGCTTTTCGCACCACAGAGGCAAGACGCGAGTACACGAAATGGTCGAATTGTGCTCTGGTAAAACACTCTTTTTAAGCTTTTCTCTATAAGGCAAGCGCCTTCGCGCCCGTGGCACGAAGTTTGCTCTACGTCTTTGGTGAAACAGGTCCAGAGCCGCATCTCCTTCGCAAGCGGTCGTTTAGTTGGGAGACTTTTATGAAGTTTTTGGCCAAACTTTTCAACACTAAATTAGCCATCGACCTTGGCACGGTCAACACGCTCATCTACGCGCCCGGGCGCGGCATCGTTTTAAACGAGCCGTCGGCCATCGCCATCCACAAGTACACGGGAGAGACGCTCGCCATCGGTGCGGAAGCGTTCAAGATGCTCGGACGCGAGGCGCATGACGCCGAAGTTCATAGACCCATCCGCGGCGGAACCATCAACAACTTCGATGCTGCCGAGAAGATGCTCACGGCCTTCATTCGCCGTGCGCTCGGCGGTGCGCACCGCCGAAGCTATATGGTCATCGGCGTTCCTGGTTCGAGCACGCCCTTGGAGCGGCGTTCGGTGCGCGGTGCGGCGCGCGATGCCAAAGCGACCGCTGTGGATC
>CAKZOF010000042.1 GCA_937135995.1 uncultured Pyrinomonas sp. | reverse complement strand
GCGCCGCACGTCGCGACCGATGAGAACGACGTTGTAGCTTTTGAGTGTTCGCGCATCGGCGAACTCAGAGAAGCGTCCTTCGCGCAAATCGTCGGCGGAGAACTCGCCGGGCGCAACGCGAAAGATCTTCTCGCCGAGCGGTCCGCTGTCGAGCGTGTAAGCGCCGACGTCTGGTGCCACTGGCCCGAACTCCATGCCAACGCGCTGGAACCACGCGCGATCATGCTGGCGAAGAGCCTCACGCCAAGCGAAGCGAACTAGTCCAGCACAATCTCGCTGCGCTTGATTCCACTCCTTGCTCTGGCTGTAGAACTGCGCTTCAGCAATCGCCGTGAACCAGCGACGGAAGTTCTCGCGATCGGCGAAAGAACGCAGCTCCGCACCATCCGGCAGGCCATCGTGGTCCGAGTCGCTCCAAGCTGAAGCGATAACTTTGCCCGCCGGATGAACCGACGGCTTGGAGTTGCTGGCGCGCAAAGAGCACCCACCTGCAACGACGAGCAAAGCCGAAACCCAAAGAAGCCGACAATGCATGCCAAGAAGCGCGCCGAGACCGGCCTCCTCCTTGAACCAATGAACTTTCAACCATCCCGAGCCTTCAAGCACGAACCCGTTTGAATCACACCGTCGCTCGCCCGCAATTTGATCGCGGCGCTTCGTTCCGCGCGCGCCCCGCAAGCCGGACATGCCTTCCACCGGGATTCTAGCGCCGAACCGCTGCGCGAACGAGCCGAACAATATTGCAGCTTCATCTTATTTCCCTCACGGAAAGCCTGAAATCCACGTGCGAACGAGCCGAACAATATTGCAGCTTCGATCCTCTTTGCCCTCTTCGAGGCGAAGGCTCTAGCAGCACCCGATGCACCGGCGTTGCGGCGAGGTGCGCGAAGGCGATGCGCGTCCGGAACATCCGTTGACGGCGTGACGGCTCATTCTCGATCACGCGCGAAGACAGTGCATGCCCGGAACGTCCTCTTTTCTTCTCCCCTTATTTTTCCCCTTGGTTGCCCTCATGAAGCCGTGCTGCCAGACGTAAGGTAGGCGAGAATGAATTTCGGCTTCTCCGGCCTTGCGGCCTCACGGGGTTGGCGAAAGCGCTCCGATCCCGACTCTGTCTCGACTCTCGGAAACGGGGTTTTGCAAAGGACCGCGCCCTTCATCGTGGCAGCCCAAATTCTATGCGGAGGATTTCGGTTTAGTCAACGACGATTCCGCTTGCCGATAGGCTCACCCCACCAGTCGAATCGTAGTGCCGGGCGGAACCCCGTTCATCCGCGTCGTGTTCTCCGGTGCTCGCTCCACAAAGTCATAACGGGGACGAAACCGCGCATTCTTCCTTGGCGCAACGCCGTCACATGATGCCGCCCTCCCATCTTCACTTCATCGCCCACACGCACTTCCACACTCCTTCGCCGACGATTCGCGTAGCCTGTTCCTTGGTGTACTTGCCGGAGCGGATCTCTGGACGAGCAATCAACCTGCCTTTCGCACGTTTGACGGTTCCGGCTAGCTCAATCGCCCTGTGGCGCAGATGAATTCGCCACCCGGAAGCCATAAGTCTTTCCAAGACCGATCTTGGTCCGCGAAAAGACCTAGACAAAACACAAAAGACGTGTAAAAATTTGTTTTACCCGGTTTTCCCCACCTCGGCGGACCTCCGGGATGGAAACAAAGGGTGGCTGTGCAAGCCTTTATGTTGTCGCTTTACCACAGTTTGCTCGCTCAACACGCACGCCAGCTTCGGCCGGTCCGGTGCGCCGAGCAGACGATCATCCAACTCCACCGTTATTTCGAAGATGTCGTGTTGGAGAACAAACTCGCCGCGTTGGTCGTCGAAGGTTTGCCTTTTGCCTCCGAGCGATCGTTGCGCGAGTTGACGCGCGTGCGTGCCGTTGGGCGTGCGGCCCGTCACTGTTTCTTCTTCCTCGCCCCGGAGGACGCATTACACCACCTGCCTTTGCGCGAACATGAATACGACCGCGAACCCGTGCTGATCAAAAGATCGGGGCGCGAAGAGATGGAAGAGCGCTTCATCGTCATCGCCGACGCGCGCTTTTCCGGACTGCTTGCCTCGGTCCGCGGCAGCGGTGATGAAGACCGGGAAACGGGCGATCAAGTCATTTGGACGTTCGAGCCGGACATCGTCTATTCTGCCCTCGAATATCTGATGGCGCGCGTCTCAGCCGAGCGCCCTTTTCAAGCACCTCTTTTTGCCACCGCCGTTCGCTCTTGCATGCCGAAAGCGACGTCGTTGCAACTGACCGTCGCCGTGACGACCAAGCTCGCGCGGCTGTTGCAAGAGCAAGCCGGGCGCGAGATTGCCATCAACCGCATCGCCACAGCCATTCGTCGTTCGCTCGAACTCGATAGCGTCCTTCAAACGACGGTTGACGAAGTCGGGCGCGCGCTCGGCGCCCACCGCTCAGCGCTTCGCGTCGAGAGCGAGCATGGCGGACCGGCGCTGACCAAGTTCTACTTTCGACCGGGCCACCGCACGGAGGCCGACGAGATTGCATTGCAAGGTGACTTACGCGCGTACTGCGCGCGGCTGAGCAGCAATCTTCAGAACTACGTCATCGATGGCCGCGGGCACGACGAAGCGCAGGATCAAGCCCTTCGCCCGCTCGCCGTGGTTCCGCTCATCTACGGCGAACGATCGATGGGCGCACTGATGGTCCAGTCGGACGATCCGTCGCGCATCTGGCAGGAGAGCGAGCTGCTGCTGCTAAATACCGTTGCTGACCAGGTCGCCGTTGCCGTCAATCATGCGCGCCTGTTCGAAGCGGTGCAGAAGCAGGCGCTGACCGACGGCCTAACTGGCTGTCTCAACCGCCGCGCCTTCGAAATGCAGCTCGACCGCGACATGAACCTCGCGATGCGCATGAGGCAGCCTGTTTCGTTGGTCTTGCTCGATCTCGATCACTTCAAAAAGATCAACGATTCGTTCGGGCACGCGGCGGGCGACCTCGTGTTGAGAACGCTGGCTGGAGTTCTGCGCGAAGAATTGCGCGGCATCGACACGGCAGCGCGCTACGGTGGCGAGGAGTTCGCCTTGATCTTGCCGCAGGCGGATTTCGAAGGAGCGGTGATGGTGGCCGAACGTCTGCGCCGGCGCATCGAGGAGCTTGATCTGCCGTCGGTCGGGCGCGTTACGGCCTCCTTCGGCGTGGCGACCTTTCCGCAGCACGCCGTCGCCCGCGACAAACTGCTTGAAATCGCTGATCAAGCTCTCTACGCCGCCAAAAAGGACGGGCGCAACCGCGTCGGCGTGCCTTCGCACAATCGCGTCGAAGCGACCGAGGACCTGTTCGATGATCTGAGCGAGCCGCTCGCGCCCGCGGAATACAACCAGCCATCCATCTCTCCGATCCGATAAGAGACTGCTGGCCGCCCGCCGAGACAGCGCGACCCGGTCCTGACCTTCGACCGACCCGCGCTCGGGGGGAAGCTGCCTCGTCTCGGTCAGATTTCGCGCAAGGCGAAGGCGCGACGGAAATTCGTTTGCACGAGCGACGGGAAACGACTCTTGTCTCGGTCGGATTTCGTGCGGAACGAAGCTGCAACGGAACTGTGGAGCGACGAACGACCAGAGGCGAACGCGCGCGGGCGGCCTTCGGCCGTCGAAATCCCATCGGCAACGCACGCTGACGAATCTTCCGCTACGCCGAGTCGCGGCGTGACCGCTTGCCGTCGGCCATCCGGTTGGCGCATTATGGTCTTTCTTGCGTTGTCGGACCATGGATGATCTACGCAAATTCGTTCGCTATTTTCGCCCATACAGAAAACAGTTGATCTTCGGCACGCTGTGCGTCTTCGCTTCGGTGGCCATCGGGTTGCTGGTTCCGGTGCTGGTCGGGCGCGCAGTGGATGATCTTCGCGCGAGCGTGACGTGGGAGAAGTTGACGCGCTATGCGCTCCTCATCCTTGGCGTCAGCCTCGCGAGCGGGCTTTTCCTCTTTCTGCAACGGCTCGTCCTCATCGGCATGTCGCGTCATGTCGAGTACGACCTTCGACGCGATTTCTATGCTCATCTGCAACAACAACCACTCTCCTTCTTCCAATCTCACCGCATCGGCGATCTGATGGCGCGCGCGACCAACGACCTTTCAGCCGTACGCCAGTTAGCCGGGCCGGCCATCATGTACTCATTGCAAACGCTCTTCGTGATCATGATCGTGCTGCCGTTGATGTTGCGCATCAGCGCGCGCTTGACGCTGTTGCTTTTCGTCACCATGCCGCTCGTCTCGCTAACGGTCAAATATCTGGGTCAGCAGATTCACTTGCGGTTCGAAAAGATCCAAGACTTCTTCGCGCAGATTTCGGCCCGCGCGCAAGAGAACTTCACCGGCGTGCGCGTCGTGCGCGCCTATGCGCAAGAGGAAGCGGAGATCG
>CAKZOF010000041.1 GCA_937135995.1 uncultured Pyrinomonas sp. | reverse complement strand
CATCGTGGCGGGCGCGCCGCCGCCCGATGCGGCCGGTTGGAAGATCGAAATGCTGCCGTTCAAGCCATCATCCGGGGCCGAGCACAGCCAACTGTTGCTCCACGAGTGCGCCGTTTCGACTTCGGGCGACGCCGAACAATTCGTCGAGATAGATGGTGTTCGTTACTCGCACATCGTCGATCCGCGCACTGGCATCGCCCTTGTCGGGCCGACGAGCGTGACGGTGATCGCGCCCAACGGCACGCTTTCGGACGCGCTGGCGACGGCGGCCAGTGTGCTCGGGCCACAACGCGGCAGCGCTCTCATCGATTCGATTAGCGGCGCGGCCGCGCTCTTTCTCTGGCGCGACGGCGAAGTCACGCACCGCCGCGCTTCCAAACGCTGGCCCGGTTTCGTGGGCAAGTGACGGGGTTCTCAACAGTCTTCCTCGGATTAGGGGATCGACAGGGCGCACAAAGCAAACGATGGAAGCGGGAGCCGGTCTCACCAGTGACAAACCGCGGTGGCGCTCCTCACGACAGAAGCGCTCTGCGGCCATGAATGGGCTGCTAAATCGTCACCGCTTCGTGGTACTCGCCCCACACGCGGCGGAGCCGACCGCTGATCTCGCCAACGGTCGCGTAAGCTTCGACGCAATCGAGAATGCGCGGCAAGAGGTTCTCCGACGTCCGCGCCGCTTCTTCGAGCGCGGCGAGCGCTGCTTCCGTTTTGATTTGATCGCGGCGCGCGCGCACAGCTCGCACGCGCTCGATCTGCCGCCGTTCAATCTCGGGATCGATGCGCAGAGTCGGGATCGGCTTCTCCTCTTCGATCTTAAAGCGGTTGACGCCGACCACCACTTGTTCGCCGGATTCGACGGCGAGCTGATAGCGGTAGGCGGCTTCTTGGATCTCGCGCTGCACGTAGCCCGTTTCGATGGCACGCAACATGCCGCCCATCGCTTCGATCTTTTCGATGTACTCCACGGCGCGCCGTTCGATCTCGTTGGTCAATTGTTCGATGGCGTAAGAACCAGCGAGCGGATCGACCGTGTCGGCGACGCCCGATTCATACGCGATCACCTGCTGCGTGCGCAGCGCCAAGCGCGCTGTGTCTTCTGTTGGGAGGGCCAGCGCTTCGTCCATCGCGTTCGTGTGCAGCGACTGCGTGCCGCCGAGCACGGCAGCCAGCGCTTGAATCGTCGTGCGCACGACGTTGACTTCGGGTTGCTGCGCCGTCAGGGTCGAACCGGCCGTTTGCGTGTGGAAGCGGAGCATCATCGAGCGCGGGTCGCGCGCGCCGAACCGGTCGCGCATCGTGCGCGCCCACAACCGGCGCGCCGCGCGGAACTTCGCCACTTCTTCGAGCAGGTTGTTGTGCGCGTTGAAGAAGAAGGAGAGGCGCGGCGCGAACTCATCGACTTCGAGCCCGGCCTTGATCGCCGCTTCCGTGTAGGTGATGGCGTTTGCCAAGGTGAAAGCGACTTCTTGGACGGCCGTCGCCCCCGCTTCGCGAATGTGGTAGCCGCTAATCGAGATCGTGTTCCATTGCGGCACTTCGCGCGCGCAAAAGGCGAACGTGTCGGTGATCAAGCGAAGGCTCGGTTCGGGCGGATAGATGTACGTGCCGCGCGCGATGTACTCCTTCAAAATGTCGTTCTGGATCGTGCCGCGCAGTTTCGCCGGTTCGACGCCCTGCTTTTTGGCGACCGCGATGTAGAGGCAAAGGAGGATCGCGGCGGTCGCGTTGATCGTCATCGACGTCGAAACCTGATCGAGCGGGATGCCGTCGAAGAGCCGCTCCATGTCTTCGAGCGAATCGATGGCCACGCCGACCTTGCCCACTTCGCCAGCAGCCAGCGGATCATCGGAATCGAGACCGATCTGCGTCGGAAGATCAAACGCGACCGACAGGCCAGTGGTGCCTTGCGAGAGCAGGTACTTGTAGCGCGCGTTCGATTCTTCGGCCGTGGCATATCCGGCATACTGACGCATGGTCCAGAAACGCCCGCGGTACATGCTGCGCCGGATGCCGCGCGTGAACGGGAAATCGCCCGGCGCGCCGAGATCGCGGTCGTAATCGAGCGGATCGGTGTTCTGCGGGTTGAAATCGTTGGGAAGCTCGATGCCCGACCAAGTTTCGAATCGCTGCCGACGTTCACCTTTGTCAGCCATATTCGTCTCGCTGGTCATAAGGGGCGCTCCTCAGCACAGTCGAAGCCTAGCACGAGCGCAAAGCGCGCCGCAACGCTGCGTTCAGCGACGAGTGCTAACGGCGTTTGACCGAGCGCCACAGGTTCGCATAGCATCGGGAAGGACATCTCTTCGACCACGGCGAGGCACTGTGGAACTCAAAGACGACGCGCGAAAGCTGACCGAAGAACTAGGCGCTGCCATCAACCGCGCCATCGAACGCTCGTTCGAAGTCGCCGACGCCATCGAAAGACTGCGCGAGGCCGGGTACGAAGTCGAACTGCAATTGCGTTTGGAGATCGGGCTTCGCCCGCACCACGGCGACCGAGAAGACGGCGAAATCGAGCTGGAGTTGACCGACGAAGACCGCCAGACGCTCCGCAAAATGCGAATCCGCACGGACGACCTCGAAGAAGAGTAGCGGCGCCGGGGCGTTTTGCCTTGCCGCCCCTTTGTATGCTATGCTTTGCAGCTTTTGAGTCCTGCCGGGATTTTCGCTGAACGCCATAAGGAGTCATCTAAAGAGGTTTTATGAGCAACGAACAGACGAACGGTTATCGTGTGGGTCGCGTCGTGCAGGTCATCGGCCCGGTGATCGACGCGCAATTCGAAGAGGGGCATCTGCCGCCGATCTACAACGCCATTCGCGTCACGTCGGAAGGCTTCGACGTGCCGCATCCGATCGACATCATCTGCGAAGTCGAACAACACTTGGGCGAAGGGCGCGTGCGCACCGTCTCGATGCAACCAACCGAAGGCGTGGTGCGCGGCATGAAGGCGATCGACACGGGTGGGCCGATTACCATGCCCGTCGGCGAAGGCACGCTCGGTCGTGTCTTGAACGTCATCGGCGAACCGGTCGATGGTCTAGGCCCAGTCGAGGCCCAAACGCGCTATCCGATTCATCGTCACGCGCCGTCGCTCGAAGAGCAGTCGACCGAACTGCAAATGTTCGAGACCGGCATCAAGGTCATCGACCTCATCCAGCCGCTTCTTCGCGGCGGCAAGATCGGACTGTTCGGCGGCGCTGGCGTCGGCAAGACGGTGCTCATCATGGAACTGATCAACAACGTCGCCATGGAGCACTCGGGCTTTTCGGTCTTCGCTGGCGTCGGCGAACGGACGCGCGAAGGCAACGATCTGCTGCGCGAGATGGTCGAATCGCGCGTCATCGACTTCGGCGAAGAGTTCTACCGCCACTACGAAGAGACGGGCGACTTCGACATGACGCGCGTCGATCGCAACGCGCTGCGCAACTCCAAGGTGGCGCTCGTCTACGGACAGATGACCGAACCGCCCGGCGCGCGCCTGCGCGTCGCGCTCTCGGGACTAACGGTCGCTGAGTACTTCCGCGACCAAGGCTTGGACGTGCTCCTTTTCATCGATAACATCTTCCGTTTCACGCAGGCGGGATCGGAAGTGTCGGCTCTGCTGGGACGCATGCCATCAGCCGTCGGCTACCAGCCCAACTTGGCGACCGAGATGGGCGAACTGCAAGAACGCATCACCTCGACGAAGACGGGCGCGATCACCTCGATTCAAGCCGTCTACGTTCCGGCGGACGACTACACGGATCCGGCACCGGCGACTACCTTCGCCCACTTGGACGCGACCACGGCGCTCTCGCGTCAAATCGCTGAACTCGGTATCTACCCGGCGGTGGACCCGCTCGCTTCGACCTCGCGCCTGTTGCAACCCGGACTGGTGAGCGATGACCACTACTACGTGGCCCAAGAGGTGAAGAGGATCCTGCAGCGATACAAAGACCTGCAAGACATCATCGCCATCTTGGGACTCGACGAACTCTCCGAAGAGGACAAACTCGTCGTCGCGCGCGCGCGCAAGATCCAACGCTTCTTGTCGCAACCGTTCCACGTCGCGGAACAGTTCACGGGCCGCCCGGGCAAGTACGTCAAGCTCGAAGACACGATCAAAGGCTTCCGCGAGATCGTCGAGGGCAAACACGACGACCTGCCCGAACAAGCCTTCTACATGGTCGGCACCATCGAAGAGGTGCAAGAAAAAGCACGTCAAATGGCCGCCGCGGCGGTTTAAAATCAAACGCAGGCTTGGAAGCAGCGCTTTTAAGCAAACGTGCTGCATTCCAAGCCTGCCTCAGAAAGAGTGAGCAGATGGCCGAACAGATTCAACTCGAATAAAGCGAAAGGGGTTGACGTTACAGTTCAGGTAAACATTACAGGTCCTAACGGAGGCGCGTGG
>CAKZOF010000040.1 GCA_937135995.1 uncultured Pyrinomonas sp. | reverse complement strand
GATCGGCAACCCGTTCTTGCGCGTGACGATCGGGCGCATAGCCATTTTGACACGCAAGCCGCTCGACGACGCGCTCGGCACGCGCAAACCGTGCCACTACTGCGGGCGGTGTGAATCCGGGTGCCACACGGGGTCCTATTTCAGTTCGCTTCACTCAACGCTTCCGGCAGCTTTGCGCACGGGACGCGCGACGCTCGTCGCCGATGCCGTGGTCAGCCACATCGTGCTCGATCGCAACACAGGCCGAGCCAAGGGCGTCTATTACGTCGATGCCGTCACGCGCGCGCATCGCGAAGTCTTCGGGCGAATGATCTTTCTCTGCGCGGGCGCGTTGGAATCGACGCGCATCCTGCTCAACTCGCGTTCGCTCGACGGGGCCGAAGGCATCTGCAATTCATCGGGTGTATTGGGCCACTACTTGATGGACCACCTGATGGGCGGCGGAGCGCGTGGGACGTTTCCCAACCTGCCCACCAAGCCGTTCTTCCGAGATGGAAGACCCAACGGCATCTACATCCCGCGCTTCGTCAATCTGGAACGGCGCGATCGTCCGTTTTTGCGCGGTTACGGTCTTCAAGGTGGCAGCGGCCAGTCGCTCTGGCAACACGCCAAAACGATTCCCGGTTTCGGCGCTGATTTCAAACGGCGCGTGCGCGAAGAGCACCCGTGGGGCATCAGCCTCGGTGGGTTCGGAGAAGTCTTGCCTTACTTCGAGAACCACGTGCGACTCAACAAAGACGTGGTGGATGCTTTCGGCATTCCGGTCTTGCACATCGACGTCGAATACAAGGACAACGAAAAGAAGATGGTGGTCGACATGGGCGAAACGGCAGCTGAACTGCTTGAAGCCGCCGGAGCCAAAGAGATCACCATCAGTCGCGGGCCGATGAGCATCCCGGGGCATGGCATCCACGAAAGCGGCACGGCGCGCATGGGCAACGATCCGAAAAAGAGCGTGCTCAACAAGTTCAACCAAGCGCACGACATCCCGAACATCTTCGTCACCGATGGCGCTTGCTACGTCTCCATCGCGACGCAGAATCCGACGTTGACTTACATGGCGATCACGGCACGCGCCTGCGACTACGCCGTCGAGGAGTTGCGGGCCGGGCGTATCTAGACGGAGGACCGAGAGGGCGAGAGAGAAGATGAGACGACACTGGTTGATGATCTGTGTGGCGTTGGTCGTCGCCGCGGCCAATGCCGCCTTGACACAAGCGCAGCGGCGCGGTCGCACGGCGCGCGTCGAAAAAGCGAGCAACATGACTCTGCGTAGCTCGAACGACTACCCGCCCACCGGACCCTACAGTTCGGTCATCGCCGTCGGCGTTCATCGCGTGCCGGGCGCGGTGCCAGCCCCCGGTTCGGGCGCGGCGGTGCGCGCCGTCACCGGCAGTTTGTTGGGCAACCGCATCGTCGTGCGCGACCCGCAAGATCGCCCGTTCTTCGACCTGCGTTTGACGGGAGCGCGCATCGTTCGGGGACGGCTGGAATTGGAGGGCGAAGCCGTGCCGGTCGTCGGCCGGCGTACGCCCGTGCGCATGACGGTCGATCTCAGCGGCACGCTCGCCAAGTACAGACCACCCGAAGAGGAACAGGCCGTTGCGCGTACCCCCGTGACGCCCACCGCGCCAGCTGCTGGTCAGAATCCCGCGCAGCCGCCGGGACAAGCGCCAGCCAATCCGGAAAGCGCTTCGGGACTGGGCCAGCTAGCGCAGGCCACGCAATCGACGGCGCGCACGGCGCAGACGCCCACTGCACCGGGCGGAAAGCAAGCACCGCAAACGCCCCCGGGGCAAACGCCGGGCGGGCGCACGACGCTGACCGAAGCGATCACGGCGCCGCCCGTGCAGACGGCTGCCGTCGCCGGCGCGCGGCTCGGCGCGACCACCGGTTGCGAGATCTTCTTCCTTCGCTTTCGCCTGCCGGAAGGCTGGCCTGCCAGCACGGCGGCGCGGAGCGGCGGAAGAAGGCGTGCCGCCGAGCCGACCTATCAGCTCGGCGTGATGGTCCCGTCGCGCGATAACAAACGCGGCGAGGAGATCAACCAAACGATGTGTCGTGTGATACGCACGATGCAAGCGGGAACAGGAGAGAGCGAACGACTCAACGAGGAGCTTGCGCGATTGAACCAACTTCTCGCGCGAGCCTCGTCCGCCGAGCCGCGTTGAAAGAGCCGCGCGTCCGACTTCCAGTCAACACGTCTCTTTCAATCGCGGCTCATTCGGCGGCAAAAGGTTGATGAGCAATGGTGCGCGTCGCCGTCATCGGACTCGATGAGGTTTATCGGCAGGGGGTGTTCGTCGAGTGGGAGAGCGCCTACCCGGCGCGGCCACTCCGTCAACTTCCCGACGGAACCTGTTTGATCCCGCCGGAGTGGCTCGATGATTTGCGGCGCATCGCGGCGGAGTGTTGCTCCGAAGTGCGCGTGATAAACGAGCCACAGGCGTCGCGGCGCGACTTTCTCCGTCGCTTCGCTCCTAAACTTTAGATGACGAAGACCGAGGAACATAAAAAAGATGACCGAGAAGTTCACCAACGAAGCAGTGGACAAGCGCGACGATGTCGATCTCGAACGGCGGCGCGTGCTGCGCGTGTTGGCGATGAGCGCAGCGGCGGCAACCACCATCTCGATCTACGACAATCCGGCCAACGCGCAAGCGCAGGTCGCCAATCCGTTCAGCTATGCGGCGGGAGTGCCACCTGCGCCGTTGCCATCCAAGCCGCTCTTCTTCAATGCAGAAGAGATGCGCACGATCACGGCCATCTCGGACCTGATCATCCCGACGGACGACCATTCGCCCGGCGCGGTGGAAGCCAAAGTGCCAGCGTTCATCGACTTGATGGTGAGCGTCGCCAACGAAGAGACAAAGCGCCTGTGGCGCGACGGCCTTGCCGCGATCGATCGCTTGGCAACCAAACGTTTCAACGGGCGGTTTGCCGATCTACGATCAGCGCAACAGACCGAACTGCTCAAGGAGTTAGCTAAAAACGAATTCAAGCCCGCTGCCGAGCAGACTCTGGAAGAGCGCTTCTTCCGCGCCATCAAGACGCTGACGATCGATGGCTACTACACGTCCGAGATCGGCATTCATCAGGATCTGCAGTACCAAGGCAACCGTTACCAGAAGGAGTTTCTGGGTTGCGCCGAGGCGAAGGTTTTGGGGCTGAAGATCGAATAAGCGTGCCGGGCGCGTGTCAGTGCGGCAGCGGATAGCCAATTGAAGATCGACGAGGCTCGCCGGGCACGGCGAGCCGCGGCTACCGACTTTGCGACGAACACCGTCGTTGAAGAAACGGCGCGCAGGTTTGCACCGGTCCGCGCGAAGCGGAGAGCTGCGAAGAGACGGCGGCCTACCCCAGATTAGCTTGAACGACGAAGGAGAGGAGACGAGGAAGGTGAGCGAAACTGTCAACAGAATCAGCGCGCGTTTTCTCATGGTCGTCGCTTTTTTCGGCATCTTTCTCTACGGCCTGCTGGCAGCGTTGCCGGGGTCGGTGTTGCCGACGCTGGAGCGCGGACAGTACCTGCCTTCCGATAGCGACGTCGGT
>CAKZOF010000039.1 GCA_937135995.1 uncultured Pyrinomonas sp. | reverse complement strand
ATGGCACGCGCCAAAGCCTCCATCTCGCTCGGTTTGACCGGCAAACGGTGGTCGGCGATGGAACCGGTCACGGTGGGCGAGCTTTCGGCCACATAGAGCCGGTTCATCTCCTTCTGGTCGGCTACGACGCGCCGCCGGTTGGCAAAGTCGCGCGCGTAGCGCAGGTGGCCCGGACCGCGGAACAGAAAATCGGCATCGAGCGCAACGACGCGCGCTGCTTGATCGAACCGGTAGATGGTGTTGACCGGCTGACCGAAGGCCATCTGCGCACCCAGTCGCACGTTGTCGCGCGTCACCGGTTCATACTGATGCCACTTGGCGGCCGGGTACTTCTGCAACAACGTCTTGATTTGATCGGCCAACGTCGGCGAGATCACCGTCTCGGTCAGAATGCGCAGGCCCGCTCCCTGCTTTCCGCCCTGATTGACCATCGCCGTACGGACGGCGCTCAAAAAGGCGGACCAGGACGAGATGTCGCCGAGATAAAGCAACGTGCGCGAGCGGTCCGGATCGTAAAGCTGCAAGATGGAAGCCTGCGCCCACAGGTCGGTGGCGCCGAGACTGCCAGGATGTTGCGGGTTGCCCTCGATCTTGGTCGGACGGCCCTCGTTGCTGCGCACCAGCAGCCCGATGGCCTCGCCCGCAAACGGCATCGCGGTGGCGAAAAAGAGCGGCTTTCCGGGAACGATCTCCTCGGGTTGGCGGATGTACGGGACGATCTTCTCCTGCGGTTGATAGACGCACCCGCTCAAGCCTGCCAAAGCGAGCGAAGCACCCATCAGCTTGAGAAACCGCCGCCGACCAACCGGGTCGTTCCACTCCGACGCGCCATGCGGGAACTCGCGTTGGAGATACTCGATGAATTCAGGCGTTTCGCACAGCTCTTCCAGCGAACGCCAGAAGCGGCGTCCTTGCTCTTGTTGCGCCTTGTGAAGGAGCGTACTAAGGCGCGGACGAATCTGCACCAGTTCTTGGGGAGTCGCTTCTCTAGCCATAATTTTTAGATCACGAGTCCTTCCGCTATTAACGATGGCACGTTGAACAACTGGTCAGCACTGCCGCGCTCTTGATGTCATAGGCTTTGACCAGTTCGCGGCCGAGCCGCTCTTGATCCGGGCCCGGTTGCCACTCCATGTTGAAGATCTGATCGCGCGGACGCACGAACTTCTCCGGCGCACGGTGGCACTGCAAGCACCACTCCATCTGGAGCGACGCCACCTGCCAAACGGTCGGCATCAAATCGACGCGCCCGTGACAGGTCGAGCATCCGATGCCCTTGTTGACGTGGATGCTGTGGTTGAAATAGACGTAATCGGGCAGATCGTGCACGCGATTCCACTCGATGGGGCGACCCGTGCGCCAACTTTCACGAACTGGCTCAAGATAAGGGCTGTCCGCCCAGATCTGCGAGTGACAGTTCATGCACGTCTGTGTCGAAGGCATGCCAGCCGACGACGAAACTTCGACCGCCGTGTGGCAGTAACGACAATCGATG
>CAKZOF010000038.1 GCA_937135995.1 uncultured Pyrinomonas sp. | reverse complement strand
GGTCGTGCGCGTGCTGGACGCGCGCAACAACTGGTTCGAGGTGGTCATCGTCGAGCACGGTCGCCCGAAAGAGGACCCAGCCTCTTCGGACCGCGGTTGGGTCAATGCGAACTATCTTGACCCGAAATGAGGTCGGCCGAGATGAAAGGTGCGAGGTGAAAGAGCCGTGGGATTGCTCGAATCGATCAGACGCTGGATCGACGGAGTGGATATAGATGATCCGCTAGCCGAAGTCGATGAACAGAAGAAGCCACGCCGCGTGTGGGAAGAGTTCTTCGTGCGCATCGCGCGCGAGGTAGAAGCGGTGATGCAACGCGAGATGATCACGCCGCCCGGCGGACCAACCTTCCTCCCGCGCGAATACATCGTCTTCTTGAGCAACGAGGACGACAAAGAGTGGCGCGGCGACAAACGGCGCGCCCTCGAACAAGGCTTGCGCCACATCCTATCCGAGCGGGCGCGCGAACTGAGCGGAAAGACGCAACTGGCGAACAAGTCTTTCGTCATCGAGTTGCGCGTCGATGGCACGCTCAACAAAGGCGAATTCCGCGTGCAACCTGTCTGGGAAGAGCACGAGACGGGTTCGACCACCGTCACGCCACGCGTGGCGCGGGCCGAAGAGCTGACAACGCACGAAGATTCGACCGTCGCCGAAGGCGAGGCGACCGTGGTCCGCAAGCGTCCCGTGGAACTCTACTCCGTCGAAATCTGGCGCAACGGAGCACGCCAGCAAGTGGTGCCAATCACCAAGCCGGAGATCACCATCGGACGTGGCTCACGTTCGGTGGCCGTGGATCTTCCGCTCACGGGCGACCCAGAGGTGAGCCGGCTGCACGCCGTGCTCGCGCGCGACGACAAAGGGCGGTTCTGGCTCACGCACAAAGGGCGTAACCCAACACTGGTGAACGGACGCGAAGTGGCGCGCGACGAACCAACTCCCGTCTCGCCAGACGACAAGATCGATATCTGCAGCTTCACGCTGCGGATTCAAGCAAAGCGCGCCAGCGAAGCGTAGACGACAGGCCGAAAGCCGCATCGCTGAAGTTCGAGCGGAACGCGCCGTGACGCAGACGCGCACTTACGCAAGAATTACGCCACGCAGCGGAACGGGCTGGGTCGATCTTGACAATTGTGCAGACCTAAAGCTATATTTCCTGTTTTGCTGAAAAGATCTACCTGACGATAAGAAGACAATGCCTAATCACCGATCAGCAGAGAAGAGGATGCGCCAGAACGAAAAACGGCGGCGCATCAACCGAAGCAACCGGAGCCGGCTGAGGACGGCGATCAAAAAACTGCGCGCGGCGATTGCGGCGGGCGATCAGAAAGCGGCGCAGCAACTCCTGCCGCAAACCATCTCCATCATCGATAAGTCGGTGCAAAAAGGCGTGCTCCACCGCAATGCCGCAGCGCGCTACAAATCGCGCTTGACCGTGCGCCTCAACCAACTCGCTCAAGCTTAGAGATCGCGCGAAACTTCATCCACGGCGGCGCGAGAGAGGCAGGCGCTGACGTAGCGATAGAGTGGACCCATGTTCGCGCCACGGAGCGGGGCGCACGCCGCGGCGTCTTTACACCCTTTCGCCCTCACGCGGTCAATTCGTAGACCAGCATCTCCAGTTGCAGCTGCGGCGTCGCTTGCGATGTCTTGATGGCAAGATCGGCGGCAGCGATCCTCTCCAGCGCCTGCGCGAGCGCACGAGCATCGGTGCGACGCGCTGTGGCCAGAAACTCTTCGCGTTTGCTGAATGGCAGAGCGACGACGCGAAAGACCTCCGCCGTCGGAGCGCCGCGCGCCATCAACTCTTTGGCGAGCGCTAGTCGATGGTAGCTACTGGCAACGAGACCGAGCAGCATGACCGGCTCGACGCCATCTGCCAGCAAGCGATGCAACGTGCTGAGCGCGCGCCGGCGATCCCGCCGCACAAGGTGGTCGGCCAGTTCGAAGTTCGATGGCTCGCGCGACCTGTCGGTCAAAGCTTCCACGAGTTCCATAGTGATTTGACCTTCGGGCAAGGCCGCCGTTGCTAGTTTCTCCAGTTCCATCGCCAACCGCCGAACGTTCGGACCGACGAGACCGATGATGTGGTGCAAGGTCCGATCATCGACCAGCGTCTTCAGTTCTTTGAGTCGCGTGCGCGCCCACTGAATCAACTCCTCGTCGTTCAGCGTGGCGAATTCGACGGCGATGCATCGTTCGAGCAGAAGTTTGCTCAGCCTTTTCCTCTTGTCTATGTCGTCGGCGACGAAGATGACGACGGAGCTTTCCACCGGGTGGACGACGTACCGGCTCAACGCCGCTTCGTCAGCTTCACGCAAACGCGCGAAATTGGTCATGAAGACGACCCGCCGTCCGCCCAGCATCGGAAGCTCTTGCGCCGCCGCGATCGCTTGTTGCGCATCGTCTGCAGCGAGGTCGAACCTCGCTTCGTTGAACTCGCGCACGGGAGAATCGGCGAGGGCGAGATCGGCGATGGCCCGTGCCGCTCGTTCGCGCAAATACTCTTCGGGACCATAAAGCAGGTAGAGCGGCGCGAGACGGCCGCTCTTCAACTCGCGTCGCAACTCTTCGCGCGTCAGGAGACTCATCGAATCGCTCCGAATCCGTTCACCAAGGTCGAAACGAGGCTTTCGGCAAAGCGCCGCGCAATCCGGGTGGCAGCGGCATCCTCCTCGTTGAAGAAGACGCGCGGGTCTTGCGCGAACTCGAATTCGCCGCGAAAGACGTAATCCTGATTGTCGTAAAGAATTTTGTTCTCCACCTGATCGCGCACGGTGACGGCAGCGCGTATTTCCACTTCGAAAACGCGCGCGCGCCCGCTGTTGTCGAGCAACACGCTGGAGAAGGAGAAGCTTTTGACCGTGCCATCGATCACCGCATCGGCTCCCTCGCGCTCGCTCTGCACACGCAGCCCACGCCCACGCCGGATGATTTCGTCCATCACGGCTTTCGTAAAACGCGATTCTATGCGGTAACGCAACGCCTGATTCTGAAAGGCCGGCACGGCGACGGTGCGGATGTGGTCCGGCAATCCGCTTCGCGTCACCGGCTTGTAGCACTCGGTGAAGCCCGAAACGCTAAGCAATAGAAACGCTAGAGCCATTAGCCGCCAAGCACTCCGCCAAAAGCTGCCACTTCTCATGCGCCGATTCTTCATCGCTCGCTCTCCCCAGAAACTTCTTCGCCCACGCTTTTCCCCCTGTGAAAGCAGCGCTTCGACCTTTCGGCTCGAAAGCATACGACGCCCGGCGCCCAAACGACAAACGCCCGCCGGCCTGTCGAGAAGCAAGCCTTTTCGCCGCCGATCTAGCGTCCGAACGCCGTTCATGCGCCCGCTGAAAGACGCGCGCGACGCAGTGCTGCCGCAATGCGTGCCGTCTCTACCGCAGCGCGTACGTCATGAACGCGCACGATCTCGGCGCCGAGAAAGACGGCGACCGCGATGGTGGCCATCGTGCCATGCAGCCGCTGGTCCACCGGCGCGCCATCCAGCAAATGGCCGATGAAGGACTTGCGCGAGGTTCCGATGAGCATCGGGAAATCCGAGAACTGCGCCGCCAATCGGTCCAGCAACGCTACCAGAGCGACGTTCTGCTCCAAGGTCTTGCCGAATCCAATGCCCGGATCGAGCACGATGGAGGCACGCGCGACACCGCTTCTTTCGGCTTCAGCGATGCTCCATCGCCACCCGGCGCATACTTCCGTGAAGATGTCAGCAACAGGCGGCTGCGCGTGTAGCGTGGCGCGCTGCCCGCGCGAGTGCGCTGCCCCACCGGGCGGTGCGACAAAACATTA
>CAKZOF010000037.1 GCA_937135995.1 uncultured Pyrinomonas sp. | reverse complement strand
GTTCGGCGCAAATAAGCCTGCAAGACGATGCCGACGTCGTTCAAGCCGAATTCGGCGCGCAAGCGCTTGAAGATGTCGATGGTGATCTGCGTGACGTCGGACGATTCCATGTCGATGCGAACGAAATTGCCGCGCCGAGCCGCTTCGGCAACCACCGTGCGCGCGTTGCGATAGGCGAGTTCAGGATCGATGTTCAGACCGAACTGCGTCAGCTTGATCGAGACGTTGGAGCGGATCCCCGTCTCGTCGATGCGCGCCAGTATGCGCAAGTACTCGCGCACTTCCGCTTCCGCTTCCGCCGGATCGGTCACCGCTTCGTTCAAGTGGTCAAACGAAGCCATGCAGCCGCGCGCGTTCAACTCGCGGATCACCGCGATGGCCTCTTCCATGTCCTCGCCCGCGACGAATCTTTCTGTGAGCTTCTTGAATGGGCGAAAGCGCGTGACGAAATCCCGCACGCCCTCTTGGCGCGATAAGTATAGAAGCGCGTTTCTCGTGACCATGGCGATCTCTTTCGGAGCGGCTCAAAATCTCAAAGCTGTGCTATGCTTGACGCTGTTTTTCGCGTCTCGACCGAAAGCGGCGGACGCTGATCGTTCGTTCTTCGGTTCGGTTCATGCGCTGGAAGCTGATCGTCGTTGCCTCCATGCTCGCCGCCATCGCGGGCGTCGGACTGAGTCTCGCACTCTTTCTGGGACTCATGCGCTACGGCGCAGCGCTCGGCGAAGAGGTCACCTACGCCTCTCTCTTTCTCTTCCCGACGCTGGCGATGTTCTCGGCGGCAGTCTTCGTCTATCGCCACACGGCGCGACGGCGCGGATGGCAAGCGGCGTTGACCGCCTTGCTCGTCACGCTCATGGTCGCCGCGTTGACGTTCGCCTTGCGTCTGCTCCGTTGACGGCCTCGGTCCGAGCATAAGAGAGACTGCCCGCGATGGGCAAGGACGCGCGCAGTCGGCTACCTCACGCGCTGCTGCCGCTTCACTCCTCAGCCGAAGCGGAGAGTTTTCGCGCGACCCGCTAGCTGCCCAATCCCAACTCGCGCTCCACAGGGCGCAGAGCGTCGATGACAAAGGCGATGTGCTCGTCGAGCGCGACACCCAGTTCAGCCGCGCCTTGGCGGATATCGTCGCGGTTGACGTTGCGCGCGAACGCTTTGTCTTTGAGCTTTTTCCGCACCGAAGAGACTTCCATGTCGGCGAAGCTGCGCGACGGGCGGACCAACGCGCACGCGACCAAGAAGCCGCAAAGCTCGTCGCAGGCGAAAAGCGCCCGCGCCATCGGCGTGTCGCGCGTCACGCCCGTGTAAGAAGCATGGCCGAGCACGGCGCGCACAAAATGCTCCGGGTAACCGCGGGCGCGCAGGATCTCCGCGCCGCGGTACGGATGCTGGTCCGGCGTCGGATGCATCTCGTAATCGAGATCGTGAAGCAGACCGAGCGCCCCCCATTCTTCCGGATCGGCTTCGGCGCCGCCGTATTTGGCCGCACAAGCGCGCATCGCCGCTTCCACCGCCAGCGCGTGGCGACGCAGCGCTTCGCCTTTGGTGTATTCGCACAAAAGCTCCCACGCCTCTTGCCGGTCGTATCTTTTGGCCTCCATGAGGTCGAATATACAGAATCGCACCCGCCGGATGAAAGCTCCGAGAGCCGCACCGAGAACGTAGAGCCAATTGCTTGCCGCTCGGCTTTTCGCTCCGTTAAAATAGACATGAAGAATCGATCCGAGCCGAGAGCATGAAGACACTTCTATTGGTCGCGCTGTCCGCCTATATCGTGGCAGCCATCCATGCCGTTCTGAGCTTCATCAATCGACGGCGTGCGCTCGAGCGCGTCGCGCATGCGGCGCTCGCCGTGGGTTTTGGCTTTCACACCACGGCGCTCGCCGTCGATTGGCTCCGCGACCGCATCTATCCGCTCTTTCACCGCAGCGAAACGCTCTCTTTTCTCGGTTGGGCGCTGGTGCTCTTTTACGCCTTCGTTTTCCGGCGCTATCGCACGCACGCGCTCGGCAGTTTCATGTTGCCCCTCGTCGCGCTGCTCGTTCTGGCCGCCAGCGTCATGCAGGCCGACGGGCGCGCAATGCCACAACTACTGGCGACGGGCGAAGCCGCATGGCTCTTTCCGATCCATACGACATCGCTTTTTTTGGCCTACGCCGCTTTCTTCGTCGTCTTCATCGCCAGCGTCATGTATCTGCTTCAGGAGCGCGAGTTGAAACTGAAACATTTCGGCATGGTCTTTCACCGCTTGCCGTCGCTGGCAACCGTCGACGAGATCAGCGCCGTGGCGACGAGCATCGGGTTCACCTGCTTGACCTTGGGGATCATCGCCGGCATGAGCTGGTCCTTTGCGCGCGACGGGCGCGCATGGCGCAACGACCCCAAAGAGGTGTTGACGGCGCTGACTTGGCTCCTCTACCTGCTGCTGCTCGGTCAGAGGTACGCTGCTGGCTGGCGCGGACGACGCGCCGCGTGGATTGGCCTGGCTGGCTTCACTCTCGTGCTCTGCACTTTCTTCGGCGCACGCTTGATGGGTGGGTATCACGTTTTCGGATGACCTCGCCTCGCCCGCTAAGCGGAACCGAACGGGGACTGGCCGCGCCGACTCGACGCGAGCAAGTCGCTTGATCGCCACAAAGGCGGTTCGCACTATGTCGATCGTACTCGTCGGACTTAACCATCGCACCGCACCGGTCGAGATGCGCGAGCGACTCGCCTTCTCCGAAGAGGCGTGCGCGCAATCCTTGCCTCGGCTGGTCGATGGCGAAACGATTCGCGAAGGGTTGATCTTTTCGACCTGCAACCGCGTCGAGGTGCTCACCGCGACCGAGCGGTTGACCGCCTCCGACGCGGCGTCGCGCATCGGCGACTTCTTGAGTCAGACGCGCAACGTGTCGCCTGACCTGCTTCGCCCGCACCTTTACGTTCACGCCGACGAGCAAGCGGTGCGACACGTCTTTCGCGTTGCCTGCTCGCTCGATTCGATGGTCGTCGGCGAGCCGCAAATCCTCGGTCAAGTTCGCCGCGCTTACGCGCTCGCCGTCGAAGCTGGCACCGCCGGACGCGTGCTTCACCGCCTGCTTCACCACGCCTTTCACACGGCCAAGCGCGTGCGAACCGAGACGGGCATCGGCGCAGCGGCCATTTCGATCAGTTACACGGCGGTTGAACTCGGGCGCAAAATCTTCGGCTCGCTCGCACACCGTGCCGTGCTACTCATCGGCGCGGGCGAGATGGCCGAACTGGCGCTCCGCCATCTGGTCAAAGCCGGAGCTTCGCGCATTCTGGTCGCCAATCGAACCGTGCAGAGAGCGCAACAACTCGCCGCTCAGTTCGGCGGCGAAGCGATCGCCGACGAAAGATTGACCGAAGCGCTATCTCAAGCCGACGTGGTCATCTGTTCGACGGGCGCCGAGCGTTACGTCGTCACGCCGGAGATGGCACACCAAGCCAAAGCTTTGCGGCGCAATCAACCGCTCTTCATCATCGACATCAGCGTGCCGCGCAACGTCGATCCGCGCGTCGGCGAATTGGACGACGTTTTCCTCTTCGACATCGATGATCTGGAAGCGGTGATCGAATCGAACATCCGCGAACGCGAACGCGAAGCGCAACGGGCCGAGTTGATCGTCGACGCCGAAGTGATGCGTTTTCAGCAACGGTTGCGCGACTTGGATTTCGGTCCGACCGTCGGCGCGCTCAAACAGAGACTGATCGAGATGGCGCGCGAAGAGTACCAGAAGCGGCGCGCGCGGTTGGGCCAGTTGACGCCGGAGCAAGAGAAGGCGGTGGAAGCGCTGCTGATGGCGACGGTGAACAAGATCTCGCACCCGATCATCCATCGCCTGCGACGCTCATACGAAACGGGAGACCACGACAACGTGCAAGCGTGGCGCGACGTCTTCGGCTTGGAGGACGAACCTGAACTCGGCAAAGAATTCGACGAGTGAGGCGACCACAACTCGCTGAACGCACGACTCACAGCGCGTTCGCGGTGTTGTCATCGCCGCGAAGCGGCGTTCGCCGGACGCGCGCGGAACCGAGCGCACGCACCACTTGCGGATAAGCTCACCGACCGTCCGCGTGACCTTTCGCGAAGAGACGTGGCAGCAAGAGATCACATACGAATAGGTTCGCGCGGTTCGCCGCTGGCCCTGCGTCAAGCTGAACTTGTGCGCGCGCGCCTGTGCGCTCTCCATCCGCATCTCGCCATCGAGATTGAA
>CAKZOF010000036.1 GCA_937135995.1 uncultured Pyrinomonas sp. | reverse complement strand
GCGCAACCAGCGTCACTAGTTCAAGGTTTTGCGCGTCCAGACGCGCCTCGTACCAGAGAATGCTCACGACAAACAGGCCGATGATCAGCACGCTGTAGATGATCACCGTTCCGAGCAGGAACGTGCCCTTGCGTTGCAGATCCTCTTTGTGCGAGCCCGATTCGACCAGAACATCGAACATGGTTGATCCTCCCTCGTTTACCGGTGCCAGCGAATCAAAGGCGCTCAATCCTCAAAGCAGTGAATCTAATAAGTCCGGATCAAAAATGCGGAGCGCCCAATCTTGTCGTCCCGAAAAAAGCAAAAAGATTTTTAGTCGAAGCTTGCAAAGACGATCGGCAAGAAGCGGGCAGCGGGCAGAGACGGCCGACTAGGGATTTCAACGGTCTCCGGACACCGCCGTGAGCCACTTCATACACAACTGCGCCCAAGCGTTCAATCGAGGCGAACGCTTTTGGCGCACGTGAAAGCAGTTCGGTTGGCCAGCAACGCGCTCACTATATTTCAAGACGCACGCGCAAGTCAAGCCACCGCTCGTTCAAGCGCGCAAGCTCGCCAACCAACCTTCGGACTGAAACCCCGTGATGCGCCTCGGAACGCCCTGCCGAAGGCCTTTTCGTGTACAGAGCTTCGGTCGCCCCAGAATTCTCGCCTGATGAAGACGGACGAAGAGACGCAGCTTTCGTCCAGAAACCGGAAGTTTCGCTCGCCCGATTTTTGCCTTGACGCAGCGCGTTCGTTTATGCTTCGAGAACATTCGACGGAGGCCAGAAAGATGACCAATCTCTTTTTCGCCGCGAGCACGGAAGTTGCCGCGCTCTTCACTCTTTTCATCATGCTAGCGGCGGCCAAGCTCATGGCCGAGTTGTTCGAGCGGCTCCGTCAACCGGCGGTGGTCGGCGAGATACTCGCTGGCATCATCATCGGGCCGAGCGTGTTGAAGTTGGTCGCGCCGTCGGAGTTGACCGGTGCGCTGGCCGAACTCGGCGTTATCTTTCTTCTCTTCACGGTCGGACTGGAGACGAAGCCGAGCGCCATTCTGCGCGTCGGCGGGCGCGCGATGACCGTCGCCGTGCTCGGCGTGGTTGTCCCATTCGCTGGCGGATGGTTGCTCATGCGCGCGTGGGGCGGCGACCAGATCGAAGCGCTTTTTCTCGGCACGGCGATGGTGGCGACGTCGGTCGGAATCACAGCGCGCGTCCTATCGATGATGGGATTGCTCGACGCGCCGACGAGCCGCATCATTCTGGGCGCCGCGGTGATCGACGACATCTTGGGCTTGCTTGTGCTCGCCGTCGTCTCGAGCTTGGCCGCTGGCGAGATCAAATATTGGGAGATCGGCGCGACGGCCGCAGCGGCAGTGGCCTTCACGGCCTTGATCGCCTTCGTCGGCGCGCCCGTATTGACGCGCGTCGCTCCGCGCTTTGCGCGGCTGCGCATCGGCAACGCGCTGTTTGTCATCTCGCTCGTCGTCTGTTTGGGCTTGTCGGTGGCTGCGGCCAAGATCGGGATCGCCGCCATCATCGGCGCCTTTCTGGCTGGGATGGCGCTCGCCGAAGCAGTGGAGAACGATCACGACGTCCACAAACAGACTTCGGGCGTGACAGAGTTCCTTGTCCCTTTCTTTCTGGTCAACATCGGCATGCAACTAGATCTTCAAGTCTTCGGGCGCGCCGACGTTGCCCTGCTCGCCCTCGTCGTCACCGTGGTCGCGCTGCTGACTAAACTCATCGGTTGCGGCGCGGGCGCGTGGGGCATGGGCTGGCGACGCATGGCGCAGGTCGGCGTCGGCATGGCGCCGCGCGGCGAGGTAGGCATCGTTGTCGCACTGATTGGATTGCAACTCGGCGTGGTCGAACAAGAGCTTTACGCTGTGGTACTCTTCATGTCGGTCGCCACCACGCTCGTCGCACCGCCCTTTTTGCGCATGCTCTTCGCCACGGAAGCCGCCGCGCATGGGCGGGTCGCGCCAGAAGATGCCGGCGGCATCGTCGCCGTTACGGGTGAAGACCTGTCGCGCCTTGGCTAAAGACGCCACGGCTCGACTCGATTAAGCTCGCTTTTTCCGCTCGCGCGCGGGTCTTGTGCTCCGCCAGCGAGCGCCAATCGCTCGCTGGCCCGACATCGTTGCGCGCAAGAACTCCCCGCTCAGCACGCGAACTGTTGGACTCGACTTCGGGCGAGAAAGGACAACACAAATGACAGACCAAATCGCTTCGGGCGAACACCGTCACACCAACCGGCTCATCAACGAGACGAGTCCGTACCTGCGGCAACACGCGCACAATCCAGTCGATTGGTATCCATGGGGCGACGAGGCGCTCGAACGCGCGCGCCGCGAGAACAAACCTATCCTGCTGAGCATCGGGTATTCGGCCTGCCACTGGTGCCACGTCATGGAGCGCGAGTCGTTCGAGTCGGAAGAGACAGCCCGTTTGATGAACGAGCATTTCATTAATATCAAGGTCGATCGCGAAGAGCGGCCCGATCTGGACCAGATTTACATGAACGCCGTGCAGCTCATGACCGGACACGGCGGCTGGCCGCTGACGGTCTTTCTGACGCCCGATCTGGTCCCCTTCTACGGCGGGACCTACTTCCCGCCCGAAGATCGCTACGGCATGCCGAGCTTTCGACGCGTGCTGTTGGCCGTGGCCGAAGCCTATCGCAACGACCCGGAAGGCGTGAAACAATCGGCATGGAGTGTGCTCTCGGCGCTTCGACGCATGGCGGCGGTGCAAGCCTCGCCCGACATGTTGTCTGCCGAACTGCTCGAACGCGCCTACGAAGCGCTGGCCCGATCATTCGACGGGCGCTACGGCGGATGGGGGCGCGCGCCGAAGTTTCCCGCGGCCATGAACATGGAGTTCTTGCTCCGCTTTCACCAGCGAACCGGACGCCAAGATGCGCGCGAGATGGTCGTCTTCACCTGCCGGCGCATGGCCGAAGGGGGGATCTACGATCAATTGGGCGGCGGGTTCCACCGCTACTCCACCGACGAACGCTGGCTCGTGCCCCACTTCGAGAAGATGCTCTACGACAACGCTCTTCTTTCGCTTCTCTACCTTCACGTTTATCAAGTGACCGGAGACGCGCTCTTCGTCCGCACGGCGGTCGAAACGCTCGACTACGTTCGCCGCGAAATGCTCGCCGACGAAGGCGGCTTCTACGCGACGCAGGATGCCGATTCAGAGGGCGAAGAGGGAAGGTTCTTCCTCTGGACCAGAGACGAGATCTTCAAGCTGCTTGCCGCCGACGAGGCGGAGCTTTTCTGCGCCCATTTCGGCGTCACGGTGGACGGCAACTTCGAGGGGCGCAACATCCTCCATATCGCCCGCCCGCTCGAAGAGGTCGCGCGCGAGTTCGACATGTCGCTCGAAGAAGCACAACAGGTGATCGCCAAAGCGCGCGCGCGGCTCTTCGCAGCGCGCGAGCAGCGCCCGAAACCGGCGCGCGACGAGAAGATCTTGACTTCGTGGAACGGCCTGATGTTGCAGAGCTTCGCCGAAGCCGCGGCGGCGCTCGGGCGCGACGACTACGGTGCCATTGCCGAACGCAATGCGCTCTTCGTTCTGGACCGTCTGCGCCACGATGGCGCGCTCCTTCACTGCTACAAGGACGGGCGCGCGCGTTTCAACGGATACCTGGATGATTACGCCTACTTTGCGCGCGGCCTGCTGGCCCTGTACGAGGCCACCGGCGCGATGCGCTGGCTCGAAGAGGCCACGGCGCTGGCCGAACGGATGATCGCCGAGTTCTGGGACGAAGAGGCAGGAGGCTTCTTCTATACCGGGCGCAGCCACGAGAATTTGATCGTGCGCAACAAGGACCTTTTCGACAATGCGACGCCTTCGGGTAATTCCGTCGCCGCCGATCTTCTGCTCCGTCTGGCGGCAGTCACCGGAGAGGAGCGGTTCAGCCGCCACGCGGTCGCCACGCTGCGCCTCATGCGCGATGCAATGCTAAGCTACCCGTCGGCTTTCGGCTATGCGCTGGCGGCGCTCGACTTCTACCTTTCACCTCCGCTGGAGATCGCGCTCGTCGCGCCTTCGGCAGACGACCCGCTTCTGCACGCGCTGCGCGCCGAAGTCTGGCGCCGGTATCTGCCCAACAAAGTGCTGGTCCAGTGGTGCGCTCCGGCGCAAGAGGCGCGTCTTCCGCTGCTCCGCGAGCGCGCGCCGCTCGGCGGCCGCGCCACCGCCTACGTGTGCGAGAAGAACGTC
>CAKZOF010000035.1 GCA_937135995.1 uncultured Pyrinomonas sp. | reverse complement strand
TGCACGACTCTTTCACGCCGCTCGGTGGGCTTGTGCCGCTCGTCAATATGCAACTCGGCGAGGTCGTTTTCGGTGGCGTCGGAGCGGGGCTCTACGGAGTGCTCGTGATGGTCATCCTGTCGGTCTTCATCGCCGGATTGATGGTCGGACGCACGCCCGAATATCTCGGCAAGAAGATCGAGTCATACGACGTGAAGATGGCGATGCTCTACGTGCTCATCTTCCCGCTTTGCATTTTGGGATTGACCGCCGCGTCGGTCCTTTTGCCTGCTGGATTGGATTCCATCAGCAACGGCGGACCACACGGTTTGACGCAGATCCTTTACGCTTTTACTTCCGGCACAGGCAACAACGGATCGGCTTTTGGTGGACTGAACGCCAACACGCTCTGGTACAACACGACGATAGGGCTGGCGATGCTGTTTGGGCGTTTCTTCATGATTGTGCCCGTGCTTGCCATCGCCGGGAGTCTGGCGCGCAAAAAGGCTGTCCCGCCGTCGCTCGGGACCTTCCCGGTAACGACGTCATCGTTCACGTTGCTTCTGGTGAGCGTCATCATCATCATCGGGGCGCTCACGTTCTTCCCCGTGCTGAGCTTGGGGCCTATCGTCGAACATCTTTTGATGGAACTGGGACAGACTTTTTGATTCTCGAGAGTCGGTAGTCGTATGAGCGAAAGAAAAATATCTACGTGGAATCCAGAGATCCTCAGGCGCGCTACGTTCGATGCTTTTCGCAAGCTCGATCCGCGTTTGATGGTGAAAAATCCCGTGATGTTCGTCGTCGAGGTCGGCAGCGTTTTGCTCTCGGTGAGCCTCGCGCGCGACCTGCTTGTTGCTTCCGGAGAGCGGGCCGCTTTCGAATTTCAGATCGTGCTCTGGCTATGGTTTACAGTGCTTTTCGCGAACTTCGCCGAGGCTCTTGCCGAAGGACGTGGCAAAGCGCAAGCAGACAACCTCAGGCGGACGCGTACGAACTTGCGCGCGCGCCGCGTGTTGGGAGATGGTCGTACCGAAGAGGTCTCGGCCTCCGAGTTGCGGCGCGGTGACGTAGTTATCGTTTCGGTGGGCGAGTTCATCCCCGCTGATGGTGAGGTCATCGAGGGTATCGCCTCTGTTGATGAATCGGCGATCACGGGTGAATCAGCCCCCGTAATACGCGAGGCAGGTGGTGACCGTTCCGCTGTGACGGGCGGCACGCGTGTGTTGTCGGATCAGATCAAAGTCCGCGTCACAAGCGATCCGGGGCAAACGTTTCTCGACCGCATGATCGCTCTGGTCGAAGGGGCACAGCGGCAAAAGACCCCGAACGAAATCGCGCTCAATATTCTCCTTGCGGGTTTGACGATCGTCTTTCTCCTCGCCGTCGTTACCTTGCAGCCTTTCGCTATCTACTCCGGCGCACCGCAATCGCTCTTCGTTCTGATCGCTTTGCTCGTCTGCTTGATTCCAACAACCATCGGCGGACTCCTTTCCGCGATCGGGATCGCTGGCATGGATCGGCTCATCCAACGCAACGTCATTGCGATGTCGGGGCGCGCAGTGGAAGCCGCCGGCGACGTTGACACCTTGTTGCTCGACAAAACCGGCACGATCACGCTCGGAAACCGGCAGGCGACCGAACTGATACCGTTCGATGGAGTGAGCGAGCAGGAATTGGCAGAGGCAGCGCAACTCGCTTCGCTTGCCGACGAGACGCCAGAAGGAAGATCGATCGTCGTTCTCGCAAAAGAACGCTACGGTCTACGCGGGCGAGAGCTGAAGGGCGCGACGTTCATTCCATTCACGGCGCAGACGCGCATGTCGGGCGTTGATTGGAATGGTCGTGAAATACGAAAAGGCGCACCCGATGCGGTCGCGGAGTACGTGCGTCGAAACGGAGCGCAGGTTCCGGAAAAGATGAAAGAAGTGGTCGAACGCATCGCTCGCGAAGGCGGCACGCCGCTTCTCGTCGCTGAAGGTAATCGCCTCTTAGGGGCGGTCTATTTGAAAGAC
>CAKZOF010000034.1 GCA_937135995.1 uncultured Pyrinomonas sp. | reverse complement strand
CGGCGTCGAGCGCATGGCGCGAAGAAAAGCCGTCGTGCGACGCCTGAGCGCCGTCGAAGCATTGGGGTCGGTGACCGTGATCGCTACAGATAAAACCGGCACGCTCACGGAAAACCGCTTGTTCGTCAAAGACCTCGACGTGCTCGAACCAGAACGCGCCCGGCGCGCAATGGTCTTGGCCAACGACGCCGAGCACGAGACCGCTGCTGGCGATCCGCTAGAGTTGGCGTTGCTGGATCACGTTCGGGCCGCGGGCATCGATCCGATCGCACTCAACCGTCGCTATCCGCGTCGCAGCAGTTTGCCGTTCGATAGTTCTTACAAGTACATGCGCGTCACCGTCGAAGAAGACGGCAAACCAGTGAGCTACTTGAAGGGCGCACCCGAAGTGCTGCTCGCCCGTAGTCGCCTGTCGCCTGTCGAGAGGAAGAGTTGGGCGGAAAAAGCGGAGGCTTATGCCCGTCAAGGATATCGTGTGTTAGCTCTGGCTTGGCGCGCTGGCGAAGGCGACGTCGAAGTCGATTTCCTTGGGCTCGTGTTGTTGTGGGATCCGCCGCGAAAAGAGGTTCCTGAAGCCATTCGTTCCTCTCGCGAGGCCGGCATCCGTGTTGTTATGATCACAGGCGATCATCCGGCGACTGCTGCGGCCATCGCGCGCGCGGTCGGCATTCAGCCGGATCGCCTGCTCGTCGGAACGCAGATCGAATCGCTCTCTTCAGAGGAACTCCGCGTCGCCGTGAGGGAGACGAATCTTTTTGCTCGTGTCGCTCCCGAACACAAACTTAGGATCGTCGAGGCGTTGAAAGAGAACGGCGAGATCGTCGCCGTCACGGGTGATGGCGTCAACGATGCTCCAGCGCTCAAACGCGCCGATGTCGGCATCGCCATGGGCCAACGCGGAAGCGATGTCGCGCGCGAAGTGGCAGACCTCGTGCTCTTGGACGACAACTTCGCCACCATCGTCGCCGCGATTGAAGAGGGGCGTTCGATCTACGAGAACATCCAGAAGTTCATCCGCTTTCTCTTCTCGACCAACATGGCAGAAGTGCTGATCATCCTCTTTGGCGCGTGCGGAGCGTTTCTGCTGGGGTTGCGCGACGAGTCTGGCGCCTTGCTGCTGCCGTTGACTGCGGCGCAATTGTTGTGGCTCAACATCATCACCGATGGACCGCCCGCACTGGCCTTGGCGCTCGACCGGAATCCGGGCGTCATGTGCTTGCGCCCGCGCCCCGCACAGTCGCCGCTGCTCGACGCCCGCTCGTTACGCTTCATTTTCGAGGTCGGTTTCATCAAGACCTCGATCGGTGGCCTGTTGCTCGTCGTTCTGCCGCGCTACGGTTATGAACTCGGCGCGGTGCGCACGCTGCTCTTTCTCTACATGGCGATTGGACAACTCGTCTTTGTCTACCCATCGCGGCGGATCAACACAACGCCGGCATTCAATCCGGCGTTGCACTTAGCGGTGGCCCTGAGCGTGATTGTGCAATTGCTCACCGTCTTGGTGCCCGATCTCCGCCGGCTGCTCGCGCTCCAAGCGCTCGATGCTCGATCCTTGGTTTGGTTGAGCGCAGCCGTCTTCTTGACTTGGAGCTTGGCGGAATGCGCGGGCCGTGGCGGAGCCTGGCGCGCGCGGTGGACTTGAGCCATCATTGCGCGGCGCGCGTTTGCTCTTGGAGGCAGGTTTATGGTGAAAGTTGAAGCGATGCCGGCGGATGAGATAGACGCGCTGTTGCGCCGTCAAACCTTCGGACATCTTGGTTGCTCATACGACGACCACCCTTACGTCGTGCCGATGCACTATGCCTACGATGGGCAGGACCTCTATTTCCTCACGACCGAAGGGACGAAGACCGGCTTCATCGCGGCTAATCCGGAAGTCTGTTTTCAAGTCGAAGAGGTCATCGACGCCTCGAATTGGCGGAGTGTGATGATCGTCGGGCGCGCGACCAAGCTCACCAAGTCGGACGAACTTGAGCGCGCCATGCAACTGATCG
>CAKZOF010000033.1 GCA_937135995.1 uncultured Pyrinomonas sp. | reverse complement strand
GCGGAGATCGACCGGATCGACGAAGAGTTGTTGCGTCTGCTCAACGAACGCGCGCGTATTGCGCTGGAGATCGGCGCGCTGAAGCGCGCGACGGGCGCGCCGCTGTACGACGGCGCGCGCGAGCAGCGCGTTTTGGCGCACGTGCGTTGTGCCAATCGCGGGCCGCTCAATGATCGAGCGGTGGTGAAGATCTTCCGCTGCATTGTTGGCGAAACGCGCCGCATGGCCATGAGGCATGTGGCCGAAGTCGAACTGAATCAACGCGCATGAGAATCGCAGAACAAGGCGCGCGCATCGCTTTTCAGGGCGAACGCGGAGCGTTCAGCGAGGAGGCGGCCATTGCGCTGCTCGGCGAGCAGATCGTGCTTGTCCCGCGCCCGACTTTTGAAGCTCTGTTCGCCAGCCTCGAAGAGGGCGCGAGCGACTACGTGCTGGCTCCCATCGAGAATAGCTTAGCCGGTTCGGTGCACCGAACCTACGATCTTTTGCTCGAAAGATCGCTCTACATCATCGCCGAGACGGTGATCCCCATTGCCCATCATCTCATCGGCTGTCCGCAGGCGCGCTTCGAGGACGTATGCGTGGTGGAGTCACATCCGGTCGCGCTCGCGCAGTGCGAGCGTTTCTTCGCCGCGCACCCGCACATCAAGCGCATCGTTGCGGACGATACGGCCGGCAGCGTGCGCCACGTCGTCGAACTCGGCGATCCGACGCGCGCAGCCATTGCCGGCGCGCGCGCCGCCGAAGTCTATGGCGGGCGCATCTTGCGCGAGCATCTCGAGGATCATCGGGAGAACTACACGCGCTTCGTGCTGTTGGCGAATGCGCCTCGCGTGGTGCCTGATGCCGATAAGCTGTCGCTGGTGCTGCGGTTGAAGCACGAACCCGGAGCGCTTCATCGCGCGCTCGAACCGTTCGCGCGGCGCTCCATCAATCTGCTCAAGATCGAAAGCCGCCCCGTTGCCGGCCAGCCGTGGCAATACCGTTTCTATTTGGACCTGCAGGTGGGCGCTGATGCGCCCGAGTTGAGCGCGGCGCTGGCGGACCTGCGCGCATCGGTCGATCAAGTGCGCGTGCTCGGCTCTTACCGGGCGGCTCGACTATGACAAACAACGGGAACAATCATTTGGAGAGAACAGTCATGATCATCGCCATGTCAATCGATGCAACCGAAGAGGAGATCCAACACGTGATCGAGCGAGTGGAGGAATGCGGGTTCCGGGCGCACGTCAGTCGCGGTGCCGAGCGTGTCGTGATCGGCGCTGTCGGCAACAACCAGCGCCGCCACGAACTGGAAGCGTTGCGCGCCGCGCCCGGCGTCGAAGATGTCGTGCCCCTTGCGCACCCGTTCAAACTCGTCAGCTTGCAGTTCAAGCGTGAGCGAACGGTTGTGGATGTCGCTGGCGTGCGCGTCGGCGGTTCGGAAGCGGTCGTCATCGCTGGGCCATGCTCGGTGGAATCGCGCGAGCAGATCCTGCAGACGGCGCACGCCGTGCGCCACGCGGGCGCGCACATGTTGCGCGGCGGGGCCTACAAGCCGCGCACTTCGCCATACGATTTCCAGGGTTTGGGAATCGAGGCGCTCCGTTTGCTGGCCGAAGCGCGTGCCCAGACGGGTTTGCCTGTGGTTACCGAAGTGATGAGCACGGAAGACATCGACACAGTGGCCGAGCATGCCGACGTGTTGCAGGTCGGAGCGCGCAACATGCAGAACTTCCCGCTGCTCCGGCGGCTGGCTAAAACGCCGCGTCCCGTTTTGCTCAAGCGCGGTCCGTCGGCGACCGTCAAAGAGTGGTTGTTGGCTGCCGAGTACTTGCTCGCTGGCGGAAACGAGCACGTCATCCTGTGCGAGCGCGGGATCAAGACGTTCGAAACAGAGTTGAGAAATACCTTGGATTTGGCCGCGGTCGCGCTGGCCAAAGAGCTGTCGCACTTGCCGGTGATCGTCGATCCATCGCACGGCACCGGACGGCGTAGCTTGATCGCGGCGGCTTCGCGCGCGGCTCTTGCCATCGGCAGCGACGGGCTCATCGTCGAGGTTCATCCGTGTCCGGAACGGGCGCTCTCCGATGGCCAGCAATCGCTCGATCTCGCGGAGTTCGAGCGGATGATGCGTGAATTGACCGCGCCGTTGCCGAAGCTCGCGCCGAGTTTCGCGCTGGCCTGTTGAGTCATGTGGAAGCGGGCGACGGTCATCGGCTGTGGACTCATCGGCGCATCGTTCGCGCTCGCGCTCAGACGAACGGGCGCGTGCGAACGCATCGCCGGTTGGGATGTGTGCGCCGGTGTGCTCGACGAAGCGCGGCGGCGCGCGATCATCGACGAAGTGGACCCTTCTTTTGCGCGCGGCGAGGTCTCTTCTTCGGAACTCGTCTACCTCGCCGTGCCGGTCGGTGAGATCATCCGTTTCTTACGCGAGCATGGCCGCCAAGTCCGTCGCGGTGCCATCGTCGCTGATGCCGGAAGCACTAAGGTGGCGATCTGCCGTGCGGCGCGCGCGCATCTGCCGAAAGATCGCCTCTTCATCGGCGGGCACCCAGTGGCCGGAAGTCATCTGCGCGGCCTCGAACGCGCCACAGCAGATCTTTTTGCCGGAGCCGGCTATGTGCTCGTGCGCGAAGAGCAGGAGACGGCGGAATACGACCGCGCCTTTTCATCTTTCGGCGCGTTGATCGAAAGAATGGGGGCGCGCCTTCAGGTGATGACGGCCGATGAACACGACCGCGCGCTCGCTTACACCAGCCACTTGCCGCAACTGCTCGCCAGCGCGCTCGCTGCCACTGTCGAAGAACATCCGGCGGCAGACAGACTTCTCGATCTGGTCGGTCCCGGTTACCGTGACATGACGCGCTTGGCGGCGAGTTCTTGGACGATATGGCAGGACATATTTTCGACCAATGCTTCGAACATCGTTGAAGCGCTCGATGATCTGATCACCAAACTCGACGCCGTGCGCAGCGAGTTGCGGGCTGGCGACGCGCTCCGCCAAGCGGAACGCCTCTTTCAACGAAAAGCCGTCTCCAGCGGTTGACTCGCGGCGAGGGAACTGACTGGCACGCTGGCGCGTCGAATCAGTTTTGCGTTGCCAATGGTCGGCTCACGGCGAGAGAACTGAGTTCGCTAAGCGCGTCGAGCGTCGCCGTCAAGTTGAAGCTCGCCCGGCCTTTGTGACAAAGCTGTTGTGGCGTTCACAGCGCGATGTTATACTGCGCGATGCATCGAGTGCCTGTCTCCATGCGCGAATCCGAAGAAGTCGAGTGGCGGTAGATGCTCGCAGCGGCGCTTACCATCTTGATGGCGATCTCCCCGGCGCAAGGACGGCAAGACGCGTCGAGCGTGGAACGTGACATCGCGCGCGGCGTGGAATTGTTGCAAAAGGGCGATTTCGAGGGCGCACGCGCCGCATACGAAAGCGCGCTGCAACGATCACCGCGGCGCGTCGAAGCCCTTTCCAACCTTGGCGTCGTCTACGCGCGCCTCGGTCGCTACGATCGGGCCATCGAATTCTACAAGCGCGCGCTGGAGATCGCCGCCGCAGGGCGCCATCACCTGTTCCTCGTGGGCTCGCCCGGTTCGGGCAAGTCGATGCTGGCGGCGCGCCTGCCGGGAATCCTCCCGCCACTCTCGCCGGCGGAGGCGCTCGAGACCTCGATGATCCACTCCCTTGCGGGGTTGCTCTCCGCAGGGGGGATCAGCCGCAGCCGCCCCTTCCGCGAGCCCCATCACACCGCCAGCATGGCCGCCATCGTCGGCGGCGGTCGCGGCGCCAGACCGGGCGAGATCAGCCTGGCCCACAACGGGGTCCTGTTCATGGACGAGTTCCCCGAGTTCCCCCGCGCCGTGCTGGAGACGCTGCGCCAGCCGATCGAGACGGGCGAGGTGGTCGTGGCCCGCGCCAATGCG
>CAKZOF010000032.1 GCA_937135995.1 uncultured Pyrinomonas sp. | reverse complement strand
GGAGATTTCGGCTCGATGGTTCACGGGAAGGAGACGGCCAACATCGAACGGGTTACGGAGCGAACTGTCGAACCATTTCCGCCCACAGCAGAACATTTTTGTTTTCGGTAGCAACAGCTTTCGGGCAACAAGCTGTGCTTGTTGCCATTCAGCGCTCGTCCAACTGGGCCAGCGCGACCGCGAGCGCGATTACCTTTTTGATCCCTTTGTAGATCGGTTCGATCTCACACCATTCGGTGAGCGCATGCGCGTCGCCACAAGGAGCCGCGCCCGTCGAGATCGCCGGCAGTCCGGCCAAGAGCGCGGCGTTGGCGTTGTTCGACGCGGTCGGCGTGATCGGCGGGTTCTCAAATCCCATCGCCAGATGAATGGCTTCCGCCGTCAGCACCATCGGCGATTGGCGCATTCCCGGAATCTGCGCCGCTGGCGTGTTGGAGATGATTTCGGTGCGGCTTTGCATCCCAGCGCGCGCCGCTTCTTCGGCGATGATCGCCGCGATCTTTCGTTCGAGATCGGCGATCACGTCGTTGCTCGTCGAACGGAGATCGACTGTGAACCACGCATCGGCGGCCTTCGCATTGACCACGTCGGCTCCGCCGAGCATCCCGATGTTCAAGTGAGTCGGCGGATCGGACGGAAGCGGCAACTCGTAGATGCGCGCGATGGCGCGTGCCAGCGGCAGCGTCGCTGAATATGGCGGCGTGCGCGAGCGCGTGTGCCCGCCCGGACCGAGCAAGTGGTGACGGAACCACTTGATGCCGATGCCCCCGTAGGTGAATCCTTCGTAGCCGCCGTCGAGCGCGACGTAGTAGTTGATGCGCTCCTTGTTGTCTTTGATGAATTCGCGCGCGCCGCGCAGCGCCGTCTCTTCTTCGACCGTGAAGAGAAAGATCAGATCGCCTTTGGTGTTAATGCCTGCGGCGTTCAGCGCGCGCAGCGCGGCGAGCATCGCTTCGATGTTGCGCGTATCGTCGCCGATGCCGGGCGCATAGACGCGACCGTCGCGAACTTCCGCTTTTATCTTCAGCCCTTCTTGAAAGACCGTGTCGAGATGGGCGTCGATGACGACGGTCGGTCCGCCCCCCGTGCCTTTACGGATGGCGACGAGGTTGCCCGTGCGGTCGAAATAGACCTGATCGAGCTTGTATCCATCCAAAATCCTCTTGATGAATTCGGCGCGCGCCCTCTCTTTCCCCGAAGGCGCGTTGATCTCGGTGATGGCGATCCACTCGCGGAGTATCTTCTCTTTTTCGCGATCGACGTGGGCAAACGCCGCCGTCAGTTTGGGATACGCAACCAGCGCGCGCGCCCGTTCGAGGTAGGGGCGCAACTCTTCCCGATCCGAAGCCCTGATGGCAGCGACGAAAAAAGCGAAGACGAGTGGGACGAGGGCGATCAGCAGCGGCCGTCTCTTCATCTCTCCTCCGATCTGTGCCAGTGGTGCGATTTGGCATTCTACCGATCTTCGACAGACGATGACAACCCGATCAGCGGCGCGCTGACAGTCGAACATCAGATTTATGCTCTTTGCTTCGATGTTGTATTTGGTGACAACCCGATCAGTCGCACGTCGGTAGCCACACGGCGTCCTCGGCCGTTTTGCCCGGCGGCGGTGAAAGCAGCACGTGGAACGGGTTCGGCCCCGGTGACTTCGTCGTCCCCAAACTTGCGATCGCCGTCGAATCGGGCCGCGCGACGCTCACCGTCGCGCTTAGCGTCGCCCCCGGCGACGACGCGGCCACGCTGCTCGATA
>CAKZOF010000031.1 GCA_937135995.1 uncultured Pyrinomonas sp. | reverse complement strand
GCAGGCCAATGCGGCGACGCGCGTTCTCAAACAGGCTCCGCCGCCCATCGCGCCGCAACGTTTCGATGAATTCCCGTCCATCTCCTACGACGACGACAAGGCGCGGCTGGACAACTTCGCCATCGAACTGCAGAACATGCCGGGCGCGCGCGGATTCGTCATCGTCTATGCCGGACGCACGAGTCGGCCCGGCGAAGCCGATCGCTTGGCGGCGCGCGCGCGCGACTACTTGGTTGGCGTTCGCGGCATCGATCCGAACCGCATCGTGACCGTCAACGGCGGCTACCGCGAACGTAACTCCTATGAGCTATGGCTCGTGCCGGCGGGAGCGTCGCCGCCGCAGCCGACGCCGACCGTACGCCCCGAAGAGGTGCCACCCGCACGCCGCGGGCGGCGCACGCGATAACGATCAACATCGCTCTTGACGGGCGTGCGTGCGCGTGGTAACAAAGCACGACGTCTTTTGCGGACGTTGCTGGTCGAAATCGAACAAAGGAGGTGAGCAACAATGGCAGAGGGCGAAAGCTCGGGAAGCGTCGGCGTGGTCGCGATCATCGCGATCATCGTGATCCTCCTGCTCGTCGCTTTCTTCGTCATCCGAGGGGGCTTGTTCGGCGGACGGAGTGTGCCGTCCAAGGTCGATGTCAACATTCAAACGCCCGGAAGCGGAGGCAAATAGAAACCACCCTTTCAGGGCTTCCACCGCTCTCCCCCCAAAACAACTTCTGACTAGCGAAGGGGCAAGAACGCACGTGCTCTTGCCCTTTCGTACCACTCGCCTTCATGTCCCCGCTCGCCGCGGAATCAATTTTTGGTCAGCTCTCCTTGCAACGCGTGCGGCGATCATCATCGCCGTGAACAAAAGGTGCGGCATCGGATGTGCTGCGGTTGGTCCACTCGTTCTCGATCCCTCTTGATCGACCTGTCCAAAGAGTTCGCTCATCCCTTGCGGTGCGCTCGTCTCTGCTGCTAATCTTGGGGATAAATTCTCCCGAAACTTTTGGAAGGAGTCTCGACAAATGAGGAAGAAAGGTGCCTTTGCGCTTCTTTTGCTCGCGCTCTGTGGTGTCGCCGTCGCTTTGCAGAACAGCGGGGCGAAGATGAGCGGCATCAAGCTCGGTGACCGCCTGCCCGAAGCCAAGCTCGTCGATCTCGACGGAAGCGAGCGCGCGCTCAGTTCGCTTCGCGGCAAGAACGGCACGCTGCTGCTCTTCATCGCCACTCGCTGCCCGGTCTCCAACGCTTACAACGCGCGCATGGCCAAGATCGCCGAAGAATACGGCGCGCGCGGCATCGCCGTGGTGGGCATCAATTCGAACGCGACGGAGCCAGCCGACGAGGTGAAACGTCACGCGGCCGAACACAACTTGAAGTTCACCATCCTCAAAGACAACGGCAACAAACTGGCCGACATGCTCGGCGCGCAAGTCACACCCGAAGCCTTTCTCTTCGACGCGAGCGGCAAGCTCGTTTACCACGGACGCATAGACAATGCGCAGGACGAAGCCAAGGTCCAATCGCAAGACCTGCGCGATGCGCTTGAAGCCGTTCTGGCCAGGCGTCCCGTTGCCAAAGCGGAAGCGCGCGCCTTCGGCTGCTCGATTAAGCGGGCCTCGTGAACTTTCAATCGAATCATGAAACATTTTCTGACCATCGCCATCGCCCTCTCTCTTTCGATCACCGCTTTCGGAGGATGCACTACATCCTCCGAAAGCCCTTCGCCGCAGACGCTGCAATCCTCGCCCGATAAGCCTGCTGCTCGGACGAGCGACGCCAAGGGCGATGGAACGACGGCATCAAAAATCTCTCAGATCGATGCGAACGGGCTCCGCCAACTTCTCGCGGCGAAACGCCCGCTGCTCATCAATTTCTGGGCCACATGGTGCGAACCGTGCCGCGATGAGTTTCCCGACCTAGTCGCCATCGACCGCGACTATCGTTCGCGCGGCCTCGAGTTCATCACCGTCTCGCTCGACGACGCGGCGGAGCTGGAGCGCGCCGTGCCGCAGTTCTTGCGCGAGATGCACGCCACCATGCCGACCTACCTGCTCAACGTCGCCGATCCGGAGACGGCGATCACTGCCGTCGATCCGGAGTGGAGCGGCGCGTTGCCGGCGACTTTTCTTTTCGACGCAAACGGGCGCGTCGTTTATAAGCACTTCGGGCGCGTCAAACCCGACGAACTGCGCGCGGCCATCGAACGCACGCTCAAGCGCTGAACCAGATTCGTCGCCAAAGCGCGAGCAGCACGAGCGGACCGATTCGTCACGACGCTCGACGCGCCGAAGAGAGCCATGTCGAGTTGGATGTGCGAACCGTGCCGATCGGCCTTGCCGTTCGAGCTCGTTGAACTTCGATTCGGCGCCGGTCGCCGCTTCGGCACGCTTGCTGATCTCCGCCACTCGAGCGCGCCGAACTTCGTCTGTTCGACCATCACCTAGGGGCGGACGGTCCGTCCCGCTGACGACCCCCATCACGACGCTTGCGCGAGGCGTCCGTTCGGTTGTTTTAGCTCTCCTTTGGCCTTAAAATTCCCCGTTCATCTTTCTTCGGACTCGAGATCGAAACATGACCATCACGCTTGAAGTCATCGCCGCACACAATTTGACGGCGGAAGAGTACGAACGCATCCGAGAGATTTTGGGTCGCGAGCCGAACCTCGTCGAACTCGGCATCTTTTCGGTGATGTGGTCGGAGCACTGCTCCTACAAATCTTCGCGCGTCCACTTGAAGCGACTTCCGACCACAGGCGAGCGCGTCATCGTGCCGTTCCTGCGCGCGTCGGGTGTCGGCAGGCTGTCGGGGCTGATCGTCAGCCACGACGACAACGACCATAGCGGCGGCCTGCGCTCGGTGCTGCGCGACGTGCCGGCCGGCTGGCTGCTGCACGGCATGCCGGCCGACAGCCCGCTGCTCGCCGGTGCGCCGGACGCGCGACACTGCGTGCGTGGCCAGCGCTGGAGCTGGAACAGGTCGAGTTGTTCGTGTAGAATGG
>CAKZOF010000030.1 GCA_937135995.1 uncultured Pyrinomonas sp. | reverse complement strand
GATCTCGTCGAAGACCTTGTGGAAGAGGCCATCGGTCATCTTCATGATGTTGTCTTTGGTGAAGCAGGTGACCTTCTTCCGGTTGTTGCGCCGCGCGTATTCAAAAGCGTAACGCACGATCTTTTCGCAGCCGGGGCGCGAAATCAGCTTCAAGCATTGGACCACCTGATCGGTCTGGCGGTGCTCGATGCCGGCATATAGGTCCTCTTCGTTTTCGCGCACGATCACCACGTCCATGCCAGGGAATTTCGTTTCAACGAACGGATGATAAGAAACGCACGGGCGCACGTTGGCGTACAACCCGAGCGCTTTGCGCACCGTCACGTTCAAACTCTTGTAGCCGCCGCCCTGCGGCGTCGTGATCGGCGCTTTCAAGAAGACCTTGGTTCGGCGTAAGCTCTCCCACGCGCTCTGATCGATGCCAGCGGTATTGCCGCGCAAGTAGACTTTTTCGCCGATCTCGATGGTTTCGATCTCGAGTTGCGCGCCCGCTGCCTCGAGAATGCGCAACGTCGCCTCCATGATCTCAGGACCGATGCCGTCGCCGTATGCGACTGTAATTGGGGTCTTCTGTGCCATCTCTGTTCTTGATGCCTTTCTGTGCTAAGAGAATCGAATGAGTAGAACGGGAGCGAAGCGCGAATCAAAGATCGAGTCGCGTTATCACCCTTCGCTCAAGCACCTACACGAAAAGTAAAGATATAACACTGGAACGGCACAAAAGACAAAGCGTCACGCGACGGCACGCTGCGCCTGTAGTCTTCAGAGGCGATCTATTTTAGCCGCCAGGATGAAATCGCTCTCGCTCAGCCCATCGATCGCGTGGGTCCAGATTTTGATCTCCGCATATCCCCAACCGAAGCAGATGTCGGGATGATGTCCTTCGGCCTCGGCCAGTTCGCCGACGCGATTGACGAACGCGAGAGCTTCGGCGAAGTTCGCGAACTTGTAGTTCTTCTTCAGATGGTGTTCATCGACGACTTCCCAATCGCGCAACTCGGTTCGGTACCGCTCGATCTCTTCGCCGCGCAGTCGCGGCACGCCGCCCGAGCAGGGCACGCACTTACGATCGGCCAATGCGCTCATTCGTCGCTCCTCCTTTTCTCCAGTGTGGCTATTCGATTTTAGCCGTTTTCACGCGCAAAGGATACCCGCCAGCGCTCCGCTTCGCCGTTCGTCCCGTCTTTACCGCCGGCGCCCGTTTTCGCTAGACTGGCGAAGCGTTCCGCTTCTGATCGCACTGGCTGGAGCCACAAAAGATGAATCTTGGACTCTCGGCGCACAGCGCGCCTGTTGGGAGCCGCGGCACGAGCCGCACCATCAGTCTTTGCGTTGCGCTCTGCTGCTTGCTTTGCCTTCTGCCTCGCGCCGCACGGGCGCAGAGCCCGGCAGCCGTCTTACGTCCCGTTCCCGCACCGGAAGAGGTGCTCGGCTTTCGCCCCGGAGACGACCGCAAGCTGGCCAGTTGGAACCAAGTGATCGAGTACTTCCGCCGTCTGGCAGCGAGCAGTGACCGCGTT
>CAKZOF010000029.1 GCA_937135995.1 uncultured Pyrinomonas sp. | reverse complement strand
TACAAGCGCGAGCGCGAGATCAATCCGCTGCGCATGCGTCCGCATCCGCTGGAATTCGCCCTCTATTTCGACATCTAATTGTCGGCGGTTTGCTTCAAGCGGCAGGGCTGCGTGGTGAAATGCGCGGCCCTGCCGCTCGTCTTCGCCGAACGCAGGTGGAGACTTCCGCGGTCGGCCTCGTCCGTTCTCGGCGATGGAAGTCGTTCGAAAGCGAAAGGACGACGAATGGCTTTCCGTTTCTTCGATGCTTTCACGGCAAATCTCGACGCGCCCGACGACGATGGTGCTCCTGCTTCTAAAGCTCCCCAAGCAAGACCATTTTCTTCGCCGTACCGGAATGTTCTAGAATCGACTTTCGGTGGTGACGACCGAAGAACATCTCGATCTGCTTGTTGCAGAACTGCCTGATCCGGAAGGGGCGCGTCGTTTCTTTCAACGTTTCTCGGCGGAACACGTGCGCCAAGCGCGTACGCTGCTGCGCGACGCCGGGTTGCTCTCCGACGTCCTCGCGCTCGCCGCGTGGAGTCCGTTGCTCGCGACGACGCTGCTGCAGCATCCTGAGTACGTCACGTGGTTGGCGCGCGCGCGCCTCGACGTACGCGTCAAAACGGTCGAAGAACTGAGCGAAGAGTTGGCCCGCTTCGCCTTCACGTGCTCGCAGTTGGACCGGCACGTGTTGCTCACCCGTTTCCGCCGACGCGAGCTTTTGCGCCTCTACCTGCGCGATCTACGGCGCACGAGCGATATCGTGGAGATCACCGAAGAGATCTCCAATCTCGCCGACGCGGTGCTGCTCTACGCGCTTGAACATGCGCGCTCCGAGATGGAGAACCTCTATGGCACGCCCCTGTGTACGGATGAGCGCGGAAGAAAAAGACCGGCTAGCTTCGTCATCGTCGCGCTCGGCAAGCTCGGATCGCGCGAACTCAACTACGCTTCCGACATTGATCTCATCTTTCTCTATTCCGATGAAGGCGAAACGTCGGGAACCGGAACGCGCGGCGTGGTGACCAACCGCGAATACTTCAATCGGCTGGCCGAAAAGATCGTGCATCTGGTCGGGCGCGCCGCTGGCGAGGGAGCGGCCTATCGCGTTGACCTGCGCTTGCGCCCTTACGGGCGCGACGGGGCGCTGAGTTGCTCGCTCGCCGAGGCCATCCGTTACTACCGCGAGAAGGCGCATCCGTGGGAACTGCAAGCATTGATTCGTGCGCGCGCCGCGGCGGGCGACGCTTCGTTGTACGCGCGTTTTGTCGAAGCGGTGCGGACGCGCGTCTATCGCACGGACGAGACGGTGGAGCGCGCGCTCGCACACGTGCGCACGGCGAAGCAGAAGATCGATCGGCAGCACGCGAGGGAAGGGAGCGGGTTCAACGTCAAATTGGGGCGCGGCGGGATCCGCGAAATCGAGTTCATCGCGCAAGCGCTACAGCTTGCTTACGGTGGGCGCGATCCATGGTTGCAAGCTCCGCACACGCTCATCAGTCTTGGACGGTTGGCTGAGCGTGGCTTGATCACCG
>CAKZOF010000028.1 GCA_937135995.1 uncultured Pyrinomonas sp. | reverse complement strand
CCTGATGAGCAATCCATCCGCCGTGTGCTCGTAAACCTGCTGCACGCCCAGCGGATCGGTCACCAACGTTCGCCGCGATGGAGCGGGACCGTTGTTGTCGTACTTGTAATCGTAGACCGACACAGCATCGCTTGTCTGCAGAACGCGCCCAGATAGCGCGTCGTAAGTGACGTTCAACACCGTCCGCCCTTCGGGATCGACTACTCGCGTCAGACGATTCGCCTGATACTCGTATCTCCACTCTGCACCGGCGGCATCGATGACGCTGCTTAGAAGCATGTTGCTATACCGGAACGAAACCCGCCTTCCCGTGTGGTCTCTGACCGACATCAAATGCCCAGTCAGCCCCCAAGACCATTCGAAATCGACCCTCGCACCTCCGGTTTCAAGCGAGAGGATGCGACCGTTTGCGTCCCGGTTGATCGTTATCCGATTACCGTTCGCATCGGCGACCTCGGTCAAAAGATACTCGCTGCCTGCTGAAAGGTAGGTTCGCACCAGGCCAGGCAAATCGGCGATCTCTTCGGTGATCTTTCCCTCGAGCAGATCGAAAGCTTGATGCTGCCCTGGCTCCGGTCTTTCGAGCACGAAGCGGGCGCCGTTTTGTCGCACGAAGTTCAACGTCGCGCCGCCGCCGGTCTTCATCACGGCGCGATCGCCTTGAACCGAGATCCGATCATCGAAACCGAACGACCAACCAAGGCCCATTCCCCGATCTTCGCCATCGCTCGTGTAAACCCGTTGGAAGAAGAGCGGCATCGCCCCTTGAATTTGCAGATCGATGATCGAGAAGGCCAGATCGCCGCGCGCCGTGCTGACAAAATTGACTCGTGCTCCTTCAAACGCCGTCCTGACGGTGGTCAGCAACGGAGCGGGCTGTGTGCGCCGCCCCAACACCGCCAACTCTTCCAGCGAAGCAAGAGTTTGATCTTCGGGTGTGGACTGCTGTGCACCCAAAGAACACGGCGAGCACGACCTTTTCGAAGCGCTTGCTTTATCTTTAGCACTCAGTTTGCGGGGGGGGGGCGTAAGTTACTGGACCGAAGCAGACGGAAAGCAAGATCATGGAAAGACTAACCAAACATGCAAAGAAACGACGCACTGATTTTCGCAACATAAAATCCTCCCTAGGTGAAGTCGGCTGCTTTGAACAACCGAAGAATCGTAGAGCTTTCCCGTTGCAGACGCGAGTGTAACTGACCGCACGGCCAGCGCGCGATCTTCATCTTCTTTGTCCCTGCCAGCCTGCGCGAATGGTGCCGCGCGCGAGGGAGGCTGCCCGTCGGGTTTGGCAACACTCCGGATTTTTAGAGGTTGTGGCGAGCAGTGACAGTGGAAATCTTATTCGGGGGCACTCAAACTGTCAACAGTTTTTTAAATTAAGACGCAAAGGTCAGGCGTTGCGATCAGATCGGTCGCTGATCATCATCAATCCGGTCAATAGCTTTTTCAAGTGGGGCGCAAAGTCAGCGCACTCCCTTCGACGCTATTAAGACCTCTTCAAAACCTAGCAACCCAAAGCTAGCTTTTACTTCCGGTCTGTTTCGATTCGGCTGGAATAGGTTGTTACCTTGTAAATCCCTGAAGCGTTGAAACATGATGTGCTGGCAAGAATGCTTTAAAACTATGGCAACGTTCTTTGGGTGCAAAATCGAATTTGCACGGGTGAGCGTTGGGGCGAAAAGCGAAAGATCAAAAAGAGGGTGAGGTTTGCCGGCACAAAAGACTCGTCCCCTCAATCAAGTTTCGTTTCAATCCCACCTGTTGAAGGGAGAGGCAGGAGATCAAAAACCCCGTCTCTGAACTCGAGAGACGGGGTTTTGTTTATGCGAAAGGTCAGTGGCTCGAAGCGTTGGAGCCGTCGCTGTTTGAAAGCGGTAGCTCTTTCACGAGATCATGATGGCCTCATTGGCCCTTGACCTTCTTCACCTCTTCGATCAGCGTCGGGACGACCTCGAACAGATCGCCGACGATGCCGTAGTCGGCGATGTCGAAGATGGGCGCTTCCGGATCCTTGTTAATCGCGACGATGGTTCCGGCGTTCTTCATGCCGACTAAGTGCTGAATCGCGCCGCTGATGCCGAGTGCGACATAGAGCTTGGGTGCCACAGTCTGCCCCGACGAACCGATCTGTCGGTCGATGGGCAACCAACCGGCGTCGCAAATCGGACGTGATGCGGCGATTTCGCCGCCGAGCACTTCGGCCAGTTGTTGCGCGAGTGCTAGGTTCTCTTGGCTCTTGATGCCGCGCCCAACGGCGACGATGATCTCGGCTTTGGATAGATCAACCGCTTGCTTGACCTCTTGAAATGCCGGCTCTGGCTTGGTGCGCGGCGCTGCGATCTCGACGTCGCGTCTTGCGACCTCGCACGCCCCCGTGCCTTTGGTCGCTTGGTCTGCGCGATACGCCCCGGCCTGGAAAGTAACGAAGATAGGCGGCTCGCCGTCGGCGACGACGTCCGCATCCATCTTGCCCAAGAAGATGCGCCGCGTAAAGACTGGGCTTCCGCCATCGACGGCGGCGCGAATACAATCGCTGATCAGGTCTCGTCCGAAACGCGCGGCGAGCTTGGGCGCGAAGTCTCGCACCAGATAGGTATGTGGCAAGATGACATACTGCGGCTCGGTGGCGCGCACGACCTGCTCCATCGCTTGCGCGTATGCGTCGGGCGTGTACTCGGCCAGAAGTTCATGGTCCACTTGGACGACGCGTGCGAGTTCGTACTCGGCAAGCTGCGCCGCCAACCCTTCGATGCCTTTTCCTAAAACCGCGGCGACCACCGCCAAGCTCTACGCCCTTCCCAATTGCTGACCG
>CAKZOF010000027.1 GCA_937135995.1 uncultured Pyrinomonas sp. | reverse complement strand
GAGAAAGATCTGCCCGTCGGTGATCGAGATGACGTTGGTCGGGATGTAGGCCGAGATGTCGCCCGCTTGAGTCTCGATCACAGGCAGGCTCGTCATCGAACCGCCGCCTTTGGCATCCGACAGCTTGGCCGCACGCTCAAGGAGGCGCGAGTGCAAGTAGAAGACATCGCCCGGGTAGGCTTCGCGCCCCGGCGGACGCCGCAGCAGCAACGAGATTTCGCGATAAGCGGCAGCGTGCTTAGATAGATCATCGTAAATCGTCAACGCGTGACGGCCCGAGTCGCGGAAGTATTCACCGATGGCCGCGCCCGCGTAGGGAGCAAGGTACTGCATCGCCGCCGGTTCCGAAGCGGATGCCGTGACCACGATCGAGTATTCCATCGCGCCGTGCTCCTGCAGAGTCTTGACGACTTGCGCGACCGTGGAAGCCTTCTGCCCGATGGCGACGTAGATGCAGATGACGTCCTTGCCCTTTTGATTGAGGATCGTATCGATGGCGATGGCCGTTTTGCCCGTCTGCCGGTCGCCGATGATCAACTCGCGTTGACCGCGTCCGATCGGAATCATCGCGTCGATCGCCTTGAGGCCCGTTTGCAGCGGCTCTTTAACCGGCTGCCGGTCCACCACGCCCGGCGCGAGTCGCTCGACCGGATTGTACTGCTCAGTGATGACGGGGCCGCGCCCATCCACCGGCTGGCCCAGCGCATTGACCACACGACCGATGAGCGCTTCGCCCACCGGCACCTCCATGATGCGCCGCGTGCGGCGCACCGTGTCGCCCTCTTTGATGAGGTAGAAATCGCCAAAGAGCACGGCGCCGACCTTGTCCTCTTCGAGGTTCAGGGCGAGACCGCGCACGCCGTGCGGGAACTCGAGCAGCTCGCCCGCCATCACCTTTTCGAGACCGTAGATCTCGGCGATGCCGTCGCCCACTTTGATGATCGTGCCGACTTCAGCGACCGTCACGCCCGCTTCGAAATTCTCCACTTGTTGCTTGATGATCTCGCTGATCTCGTTCGCTTTGATCGGTTCCATAATTCACCTTCCGCCGACTGACTAGCTTGATCTTTTCAGACGAAGTTTCACGCTTGGCTGGCCAACCGTTCGCGCACGGCTTGGAGTTGACCGCGCACCGAACCGTCGTAGATGGTCGAGCCGATGCGCGTGATCACGCCGCCGATTAGATCCGGATCGACCGCAAACTGCAACCGGACTTCGCGCCCCGTCACCTCTTTGAGCCGCTGCCGCAGACGCGCCTGCGACTCCTCATCCAGCGGACGCGCCGTCGTCACCTGCGCCGAGATAACGCCCGCGCGCGCATCCAATTCCTCGGCGAAACGGCGATTGATCTCGCCCAACTCGGTGATGCGATGGTTCTGCAGCAGGACGCGCAGAAAGTTCGCGGTCGTCCGCCGCACGCGCGTGCGCGTGATCAAAGTCTCCAGAACTTTGCGCTTTTGATCGCGGTGGACCGTCGGGTTACGAAAGACTTCGAGCAGTTCGTGGTGCTCTTCGATCATCCGTTGCCATGCGAGCAATTCTTCTTGCACCTCGCGCGCTTCGCCATGCGCCATGACGACATCGGCCAGCGCCGTCGCGTATCGTCGTGCCACCGCCGCGCTCAACGTCCGTTACCTCCGATCTCTTCGACGTACTTTCGCACAAGGCGTGCGTCATCCTCGGGACGAAGGTCGCGTTTGATCATCTCCTCCGCCAAGCGCACGCTCTGCTCGGCGGCGAACTCGCGCAGGCTGGCCCGCGCCGCCTTGGCCGCCGTTTCGATCTCGCGCACCGCCTGTTCGCGCAAACGCTTGGCTTCCTCTTCGGTGGCGCGCGCAATGCGCTCGCGCTCTTCCGCCGCTTCGCGCTCAGCCTCGGCGCGCACGTTGGCGACTTCCTGATCGAGCCGGGCAAGACGCGCATCGACCTCTTGAAGTTTGGCCAAGGCTGCGTCGCGCTCCCGTTTTGCCTGCTCCAATTCGCGTTTGATCGCCTCGCGGCGCGTGCGCAGAATCTCGCCCACGGGCCGTCGCAAGAAGTAATAGAGCGCGGCGCTGAAGATCAACAGGTTCAACACGCGCCACGCATTGTAGTTGTAAAGGAGCGAGCCGCCCTCTTCGGCTGCCCAAAAGACGATGGCAAAAAAATTCGACATGATCTTCGACGCTCTCGGCTTTCGGCGATCTGCTGCCCAGCTTCAAACCTCGTGGTGCGATTATGTTCGCTGATGCCGAAACGACTTTCCGGCTTTCCGTCGATCTGCGGCTCGGCTTCAAGCTTGCGGCTCGGCCACGGGCCGCCCCAAGATATGCGCGCTGATCTCTGCGGCGATCCTGTGCGCTTCTGCCTCCAGCATGCGGCGCGCTTCCTCGGCCTGCGCGGCAATGGCGCGCTTTTCATTCTCGATCATCCGCGCGACCTCGGCACGCACTTCGTCCAGACGGCGTTGCCGCTCCTCAAGCGCTTCGGCCCGGACGCGCTCGAGCAGGCGGTAGCCTTCTGCCCGCGCCTCGCGCAACGCGCGTTCGTACCGGTCCAGCCGCTCTTCCACCGTGCTCAAAATCGAGCGCGCTTCGCGCCGGCGCCCCGTCGTCAGCTTTTCACGTTCGCTGAGCACGTGCAGCACGGGCTTGTAGAGCACCGCGTTCAAAACGGCGATCATCACGAGGAAGAGGATGATGTGCAGAAAGAGCGTGCCATCGGGCACGAGTTGAATGGAACCTTCAGCTAGGGCAAGCAGAACCATAAACTTCGTCTCAACGCTTCCTCTGAATCGAACGACTGGACCCGCAACCTCGCTTTGCGCTTCGTGACTCTCGGATGGCGTTGGCAAGCTGTTGCCAAAAGGTGAGAAGCTTAGCACGCTATTTCACAAGCGTCAAGCGAGCAGGGTTACCCGGTCCACCGCCGAAGAAACGCAGCGGGACGCAGCCAACGGTGCTCTCCGATAAGCGCCCCGCCGCTGATCCACCGCTGAAGAAACTCAGCAGAACGCAGCTCAAGTGCCATCAAACCGACACGACCGTGATCAGCGGGTCGCACTGCCGGCAGATAGCACCGCGGTGGATAGACACGGGTTCATCAAAGCTACACAACCACGATCAACGGTCCGCGCCTTTCGAGCACTTCGCCGATGACGAATGAGTCGACTTCGGAAACGAACTCTTCGGCGGATGCAGGCGGAAGGCTGATCAAAAGGCCCCCTGCCGTTTGCGGGTCGAACAGCGCGCTCTGCATTTCGCGCGAGACTCCCACCGCAAACTCCACTGCATCGCCTACGTAGGCGCGGTTGTTGCGATCGCCGCGCGTCAGCATTCCCTGCGCGATCAACTCCAATGTCTCCGGCAGAAGCGGCACGCGCACGGAATCTATGCGCAAGCAGACGTCGCTTGCACGTGCCATCTCGTAAGCATGACCGAGCAGACCGAAGCCTGTAACATCCGTGCAGGCGTGCGCCCCGAGCCTCGCCATCGCCTCCGACGCGCGCCGCGCCGATTGCGTCATGACGCGCATGGCCGCCTCGATGGCACGCCCGCTCGCTGCGCCGCGCTTGATCGCCGTTGTGATCGCTCCCGTGCCGAGCGGTTTGGTCAAGACGAGCTTGTCGCCCGCACGCGCCCCGGCGTTTCTGATCACCTTCTCCGGATGCACTGTGCCCGTGACGGCATAGCCGAACTTGATCTCGGCGTCATCAACCGAATGGCCGCCGATGACGACCACGCCCTCTTCGTTCATCGCCCGCTGGCCGCCGCGCAAGATGCGACCTAAAACCTCTAGGTCCTCCTTCTGCGGGTAGCAGACCAAGGCGAGCGCCGTCAGCGGGCGTCCGCCCATCGCGTAAACGTCGTTGAGCGCGTTGATCGCCGCGATCCGCCCATAAGTCTCTGGATCGTCGGCGATGGGCGTGAAGAAGTCGACCGTTTGCACTAAAGCAACATCGTCGCTCAAACGAAACACGCCAGCATCATCCGCCGTGTCGTACCCGACGAGCACGTTTGGATCGTGCGGTTGTGGCGGCAACTCGCTCAGCACCTGAGCAAGATCGCGTGGCGCGAGTTTGGCCACTCAACCGGCACAGGAAACCATTTGGGTTAGTCGCTTCTTCATTTTACCTTTTACAACGCTTTCTTGCTTGCGAAAACCCCTCGATGCGGCACCAGAAAGATTTGGAAACTCAAAAAAAACCTCATGGGGTTTGTCGTCGCGGCGGCCGATGGTTTTGATGCGGGGCAAAAGCGCTTTTGAAAGGAGCACTCTTTAGAGTGCGCCTCTTCCGAGCAGGCCGACACGAACGCAATGGCAGCGCACCGCATCAAGAGCCAGCGAAGCCATTCGTCGTCCCGAGCATGAGGCGATACAAGCGATCCAAGTCCACCGTGCTGTAAAACTCTATTTCGATCCTTCCTCCTTCTCCTTCGGAGTTCGGCACGATGCGCACCTTTGTCCCCAAGTGACGGCGCAGCTTGTCTTCCGCGGCGCGGATGTTCGGGTCCGTCGCCGTCTCGGCGCGCGCGCGCCCTTCGACGGCGGCCGCCGGTGGGACGCCAGCGACGATGCGCTTCACGGCCCGTTCTACCTCGCGCACCGATAGCCCACGCGCGATGCAATCTTGCGCAAGACGTCTTTGCACCTTCTCGTCGTCGATGGCAAGAAGCGCACGCGCGTGTCCCATTGAAAGCTTCTCCTCTTCAACAAGCCGCTGTATGTCTTCGGGCAAACGGAGTAGGCGCAGGTGATTGGCCACGAAGGAGCGATCTCGACCGATGCGCTGGGCGATCATCTCCTGCGTCAACCCGAGCGTCTCCATCAAACGTTTGTAGGCATGCGCTTCTTCTATCGGGTTGAGTTCTTGACGCTGTATGTTCTCGATCAACGCCAACTCCAACAACTTGTCGTCCGGGATGTCTCGGACGACGACCGGCACCTTTTTCAGACCGGCTTTTTGCGCTGCGCGCCAGCGCCTTTCGCCAGCGACCAACTGGTAGCGCCCACCGCGCCGCCGTACGAGTATTGGTTGCACAATGCCGTTGGCGCGAATCGACTGCGCCAACTCTTCCAACTTGGCTTCGTCGAAATTGGTGCGCGGTTGCATGCCGCTTGGCTCGATGAGATCGACTTCGACTTCCAGCAGTTCATCGTTGGTTGTCGCCGGGGACTCCGACAACAGCGCGCTCAGGCCCCTGCCGAGTGCTCTTCTTGTCATGCGCCAAGACCTCCTTTGCAAGCTGCAGGTAACTCTCCGCGCCGCGTGAGCGCGGATCGTAAAGGATGATCGGTTTGCCGTAGCTCGGCGCCTCCGCCAGACGCACGTTGCGCGGGATCACAGTGTCGAACACTTGGCTGCCATAGAAGTCACGCAGATCAGCCGCCACCGCGGCCGAAAGGTTGGTGCGCTCGTCGTACATCGTTAGCAGCAGCCCCTCGATGACCAAGTTCGGGTTGAGCGACCGCCGGATGCGGGCGAAGGTATCGAACAGTTCCGTGACGCCTTCAAGCGCGAAATACTCGCACTGAATGGGCACGAGCAGGGAATCGGCGGCGGTCAAAGCGTTGAGCGTGAGTAGCCCCAACGAAGGCGGACAATCGATGATGATGTAATCGAAATCGTCTTTGACCTCCTGTAGGGCCGCTTTCAAGCGGTGTTCGCGCCTTTCGACATCCACGAGTTCGACTTCGGCTCCAGTTAAGTTGCGCTCCGAAGGAGCGATCTTCAGGGAAGCGATCTCGTTGTCCTGAATGATGGCGGAGAGGGGTTCGCCGAGGACGAGGACGTGGTAGAGGCTACGGCGGAAGCTTCCGCGCTGAATGCCCGTGCCAGAGGTCGCGTTGGCTTGCGGATCAGCATCGACGAGCAGAACCCGCATCCCGCTGAAGGCCAAGGATGCGGCGAGATTGACCGCTGTGGTCGTCTTTCCCACCCCGCCTTTCTGATTGGCTACGGCAATGATCTTCGCCATATGGCCCTCGCTCTTCGCTGGAGAGCGCATAAACTAACATGAAAGAGGGATCGCACGCTACAACTTTTTTGTCAAGGAATGGCTGTGTGCGTTTGCGAAACGGTTTTTTTGAACGATCGTCGGGTTCTCAAGCTAGAAAAGGCCGTATGTCAGCAGACTTTATCATTTCCGCCGCCTGTTTGGAGGCAGCTTTTGCTCGTCCAGAAAAGATCTGACGCCCACGTGCGCCGCGACCGTCCGGGGAGAGCTAAAATTAAGGGACTTGACGCCTAACGCACGAAGGGAACTGTTGCGAGTTCCGCCCGATGCGTACCCAATCACTCCAGCACCACACGCTGCACGGTTATGAAGGATCGACTGAATCTGGTTTCACTCCGTCTTTGCTCCAGCAGATAGCCAGCACCACACGCTGCACGGTTATGAAGGATCGACTGTGGCCTCGCTCGAGGCTCGTTCGATTAATGCCCTGATGCCCGACGCGTAGGTCCCCGAAGAAGCAGAGCGTATGCGTTGTTGGGGGCCTCGGTCTTCTTGAAGCCCAATGCGTAGGGATCATTTGCCCCCGTTTCACGAGCGGTTGCTTCAAAGCGACTCCCGACTTCACTGCTGCGCCAACAGATGCGGGCGGTGGTCCGTTTCACGAGCGGTTGCTTCAAAGCGACTCCCGACTCCCCTCGTGCGTCCGGCCCGCTGGAAAATCGACTTGACCTCGACAAAAGGGGTTGCGATGCGCAACGCCCCAATCCGGAGTTAAAATCATCGCTGATATCCACCTGCGCACATATCTTCCGCTGGTCGCTGAATGTGAGTAGCGATCCAGAGTTAAAAACCACCGCGGGTTTCTCGCGGCTCGATACACGATGGTTCCTCGGCAGCGAAGCGACGCTCCTTCGCTTGATTAACGCGCTTAACCCGGATGGATGAAACAACGTCTCCGAAATCCGGTGAACTGAGAGCGCAGATCCAGGGCATTTTCCATCGAACTCAAAACGTCAGACGACAAAAACAAAGAGGGTGCGTTCCACGTGAAACGGCCGTGGGTTCAACCTCTTGCGTGCCACGTGAAACGCTCGCACCGCAGGAAGCGAAAGCTTACCAGCCGTCCCCTACCCATGCTGCGCATAGGGCAGGACAAAGAGAGGTTAAGCCGCGCGCCGAAGTTTGAGGTGGACGAGCAATGTCGCCAGCGCCCCATGTGTCATTCCGGGGACGCGGCGCGCCTGTCCGAAGGTTTCGGGACGTGCCCGTTCCAGCCGCTCGACCATCTCACGCGACAGGCCACTTATCGCACGGTAGTTGAAGTCGGGCGGAATCCGCAGGTAATCGTGTTGGTGGATCCGCTCGTTCGTCGCGCGCTGTGCATCTATGTAACCGCTGTAGATGATGTCGGCGAGCACCGTTTCCAAGTCGCTCAGGCTCGTTTGGGCGCGCGTCTCCGCCGGCAGCAACTCGTAGATCAGTTCCGGATGGACGTTGGGTCGCTGTGCCAACTGAGCGAGCGAAATAGCGTCGCCGAGGTTCTGGTTCAAACGGAGCGAGAGTTCGGCGTGGACGGCATCCGAGCGCTTGAATCGAGTGCCTTCGATCACGGCGCGGAGTTTCGCCAAGCGCTCGCGCCGCCGATTGAAACGTTCCCAGTCCTCATCACCGAGCAGTCCCAACCTCCGCCCATGTGGCGCAAGGCGTGCATCAGCCGTGTCGTACCGCAAGGCCAAGCGGTTCTCCGAGCGCGAGGTGAACATTCTGTATGGCTCATCCACGCCGTAGTGAATGAGATCATCGATGAGGACGCCGATGTAAGACTCTTCTCGATGCAAGCGGAACAGTGGTTCGCCGCGAACGAAGAGAGCAGCATTGATGCCCGCGATCAAACCTTGGCAGGCAGCTTCTTCATAACCCGTTGTGCCGTTGATCTGACCGGCGAAAAAGAGGCCGCGAAGACGCGTCGTCTCCAAAAACGGCGTCAGTTCGCGCGGATCGACGAAATCGTACTCAATGGCATAACCGGGCCGAATGATGCGCGCTTCTTCCAAGCCCTTGACTTGGTGAACCAACTCCTGCTGCAACTCGGCGGGCATGGAAGTAGAGAAGCCGTTCAAATAGACCTCGTATGTGTCGTAGCCCTCGGGTTCGAGGAAGAGTTGGTGCCTGTTTTTGTCGGGGAACTTCACTACCTTGTCCTCGATGGATGGGCAGTAGCGCGGTCCCACGCCTTTAATCTGCCCAGAGTAGAGCGGCGATTCGTGTATGTTAGCGCGGATGGTTTGGTGTACGCGCTCGTTCGTGTAACCGATATAGCATGTGACCTGCGGTTGATCTATGCTCTCGGTGGCGAAAGAGAAGGGAACCGGCCGCTCATCCGCCGGTTGTGGCTCGAAGACGGACCAATCTATAGTTCGTCCATCGAGACGCGGCGGCGTCCCCGTCTTGAGCCTTCCGACGGGAAAGCCTAGCCGCTTGAGGCTTTCAGCCAACTCGATGGAGGCCGGCTCACCCGCTCGCCCGGCCGTGTAGGTCCGCTTGCCCGTGTGGATGAGACCGTTGAGAAAAGTGCCCGTCGCGACGACAACGGCTTTGGCGTGAAAGCGGCGCGTGTCTTGAAGCTCAACGCCGCGAACCTTGCCATCCTCCACGATGAGGTCGATCACTAGCCCCTGTCGCAGATGCAGATTGGGCGTGGCTTCGAGCGTGCGGCGCATTTCGGCGCGATAGAGCGATCGATCGGCCTGTGCGCGCGGCGCGCGCACGGCGGGCCCGCGCGAGCGATTGAGGAGGCGAAACTGTATCCCTGTGCGGTCGATGACGCGGCCCATAATCCCGCCCAATGCGTCTATTTCGCGCACGAGATGCCCTTTGGCGATGCCGCCCACGGCTGGATTACAAGACATCTGCCCGATGGTGTCTAAGCTGAGGGTGACGAGAGCGGTTTGCGCCCCCATGCGCGCCGCTGCAGACGCCGCCTCGCAGCCAGCGTGCCCCGCACCAATGACGATCACATCGAAGTTTTCGTCGAACCCACTGAACCTCATCGTTTCCTTCTCCTCAACCGCTCGAACGAGTTGTGCCAAAGCCGACTTCCTGTTTCCAAGGTTCGCTGGAACATCCCGATGATAGCGCTCGTCCCGACGTCGGTGGCGCCGAAGCGAAGTGTCAAGCTATCAAGCAACGCGCTCCAACAGCAAGTCAACTCATGATTTTGCCAGAAAACGACGGGGAAAGAAAATCAGCCAACTCATTTTCCGATGCAGAAAGTGGAGAATATCTGCGTCAGGATCTCTTCTGGCGTCGTCTCTCCAGTGATCTCACCGAGGTAGCGCAGCGCATCGTAAAGGCCGACCAAAACCAATTCCTCGCTTGCGCGTTCTTGCAGCAGCCTCTGTGCGGTGGCAAGCGCGTCGCTTGCGCGGCGCAGTAGGTCGTAGTGTCGGGCGTTGGTCAAAAGAAGGCTATCGGTTGCGCTTTCGGGAGCCGAACACGAACGCAACACGGCTCTTCGCAGATCCTCCAGTCCTTGCCCCGTGCGAGCCGAGACAGCGATGATCTCTGCTCCATTGGCGACCGTTTCCCGCAAGCGCCCCAGCGAGAAACCCGCGAGATCACATTTGTTGGCGACCATCAAGTGGCGGCTCTGGGCGACCTCCAAGATCAACTCCCGATCCTCAGCGGTCAAAGGTTCGGAGCCATCGACGACAACGAGCAACAAGTCGGCATCGGCGATCGCGCGACGGGTACGCTCGATGCCCATGCGTTCGATGGCATCGGCGGAATCACGCACGCCCGCCGTGTCAGTGAGAAGAACGGGAATGCCCTCGAGGTTGATCATTTCGCTCAGAGCATCGCGCGTGGTTCCGGGGAGGTCGGTCACGATGGCTCGATCTTGCTTAAGTAAAGCATTGAAAATACTAGACTTACCAACATTCGGTCGCCCCACTAGCGTGGCTTTCAAGCCGTCTTTAAGCAGCCGTCCGGCGCGAAAGGTCGCAGCCAGCTCATCCATGCGACGGACAAGGTCGGAAAGCCGTGCGCTCAGCCGCTCAATTTCGAGGTCTGGCAGGTCGTCTTCGACGAACTCGAGCGACGATTCCAACGGGACGATGAGCTCGAGCAGAGCGTCTTTGAGGGGCTGCAGAGTGGCCGAGAGCTCGCCGCCCAACTGCCGTGCAGCTTGACGGGCGGCAGCCGCGGTTCGCGCTTCGATGAGATCGCGAATGGCTTCGGCTTGGCTCAGATTGAGCTTGCCGTTTGCCAGCGCGCGCAATGTGAATTCGCCCGGCTCAGCTGCGCGCGCTCCGAGCCGAAGCAGCGCATCCACGATCTGGAGCAGGAGAACCGGCGAGCCGTGGCAGCTGAACTCGATCACATCTTCGCCGGTGAAAGAGCGCGGAGCCTGAAAGTAAGTGACAAGGGCGCGGTCCAACTCTTCGCCTGTTTCAGGATCGCGCAGAACGTGGAGGGAGACGCGATTCGGTTCAGGCGCAAAATCCTCCTTGCAAAGCAGCTTGCGCGCCAGATCCAGCGCTTGCCGACCGCTCAAGCGGACGATGCCGATGCCGCCCCGCCCTGGCGGAGTCGAAACAGCGACGATGGTATCGCTTGCTTGCATCGCAGATAGGAGTTCAATTTGATGCTTGATTCCATTCAGGTCGCCGTTGGTTTCAGACTCACTTTGAGGCGGCGTTGCTGGCCTTCGCCGAAGGACTCAGTAATGAGATCCTCGTTGTCGGCGAGCGCCAAGTGAATTATGCGTCGTTCGTTGGCGCTCATCGGGCCGAAGATGAACGGCGTGCCGGTGGAGCGGACGCGCATCGCAGCATGCTGGGCCATAGCGCGTAGTTCGACTTCGCGTTCGGCACGAAACCCGTGTGAATCGCAGATGATGCGCGCCCCCTTTGGCAGCGCGCCGAGAAAGATTTGGTTGAGGAGATCCTCCAATGCGTAGAGCAGCTCGCCGCCCTCGCTGCGCAAAAGGTGTTCGTCTTTGCCGGTGATCTCCACCGCGCAGGCGTCGGCCGAGGCGGTGGCGTAAGCGCGCAACTCGAAACCGGCGCAGCGAAAAAGATCGTTCAGGAATTTTTCCGCTCTTTGTCCTATCTCGTTCATCTCGCAGCGGCCGAAGCAGGCGAACTGGCACGCCTGCCTTTTCCTTTCGACGTGACCTCCTCCTGTTCGGTCGGCGGTGGCTCGTCGTCTTCGGATTTTAACATACGATTGATGACGAGTTGTTGACCGAAGCCGACGAGGTTGCCGACGAACCAGTAGACCAGCAACCCGGCAGGCGCGCTCCAGAGCATGTAAAGCATCATCACGGGCAGCAGCACGGCCATCATGTTCCGCTGCATGCGCGCCGCAGGATCGTTGGAAGGCATGGGCGTTACGACCTGCAGCACAAAGAGCGACGCGGCCATTAAAACGGGAAGGATGTGGAGTGGATCGGCTGCCGACAGATCGGGCATCCAGAGAAACGACGCTTGACGAAAGTCGAGCGAAATGGTGATGGCCCTGTAGAGCGCGAAAAGAAAGGGCATCTGGATGAGGAGCAG
>CAKZOF010000026.1 GCA_937135995.1 uncultured Pyrinomonas sp. | reverse complement strand
GCGCTGGCTTGTTCAGCAACGATGAGACATGGGCGGCGGAAGTGAGCCGCGCGGCGCATCGCGCGGGCGAACCCGTCTGGCGCATGCCCGTCAGCGACGACTACAAAAAGCGTATCGAGAGCGACATCGCCGATTTCAAAAACTACGGAGGGCGTCCCGACGCAACTGCCGCAGCGCTGCTTTTGAGCAAATTCGCCGCCGACACCCCGTGGGCGCATCTGGACATCGCCGGCACGGCGTGGCTCGACGAAGAGCGCCCGTACGCGCCGAAAGGGGCCACGGGCGCGGGCGTGCGCACGCTGATCGAACTCGCTTGCAGTTCCTAGATTTCAGGATGCAAGTTGATCGAACCCGCTCGCAGTTTCTAATTTCAGCGAGACCCAAAGCAGCGGAAAAACGAGCTTGGGGCACTCGTTGGGCAACTTGAAGAGCGAGGACTTCACTGTACCGAAACTTTCTCGAAAGAGTTTAAACTCAGCCAACGTCCCGATATTGGCCCGCATCGCGACGGGTTCCACGCGCCAAAACTTCCCTCGACGGGTTTTTAACCTTGAAGTGAAAAGATCCTGCGCGAAGGCTGTACCTTAGGCAGTTTCGCTGGTTCGCCGAATGATGCGCGCGATGTGCGCCCGCCGGTTAGATCTTCGGTCGCGCGTCGGCGCAACTACAACCCACGAAATCGCCGGCGCGGCGGCCAGAAGCGAAACCTTTTTGCCACGCCGTTCGTTAGTTAACCAGTTGCAGCGCGGTTCGTTCTTCTTCCATGAACCGGCGCATTTATCTCCCGAGCGAGAGGCCGGTCATCGCCGGGTCGAGAAGATGTCGGCGAGGCAGCCGCGGCGCTGCGACCGCCAGCGTTTTTCAACTGGCGGCGGTCTTTTGGGCTTTATCGCCGTTTTGCCTCTTGTTCCGAGGGTTTTCTGTAACCGGCAGCGCTCTTTGTACGTCCTACAAGTGAAATTCGGGAGCTGCCGAGGCGCCGAGCGATCCAGCCCTGGACAACATCGGGACGCGACTTTTGTGAGAAAAACGACCTTTTCACAGCCACACTCAAACGAGCGGAGGGAATCACAAATGAGGCGAGT
>CAKZOF010000025.1 GCA_937135995.1 uncultured Pyrinomonas sp. | reverse complement strand
CCGCCGGTGGAGTTTGAGCAGCTCGGCACGCATCTCGACGCGCAGTTTGGCGTCCAAGTTGCTCAGCGGCTCGTCGAAGAGAAAGAGCCGCGGTTGGCGAACGATGGCGCGACCGACGGCGACGCGTTGCCGTTGCCCGCCAGAGAGCTCTTTGGGCCGGCGGTCGAGCAACGGGACGAGCCCGAGCGTCTCGGCGGCTTGACGCACGCGACGTTCGATCTCCGCCTTGGGCAGACGGCGCATCCGCAATCCGAAAGCCATGTTCTCGTAAACGGTCATGTGTGGATAGAGCGCGTAGTTTTGAAAGACCATGGCGATGTCGCGGTCTTTGGCAGGGACGTCGTTGACCAATTTGCCGCCGATCCAGACCTCGCCCTTGGAGACGGTTTCAAGCCCGGCGACGATGCGCAGCAGCGTCGATTTGCCGCACCCGGACGGACCGACAAGCACGATGAATTCACCGCTCTCCACGTCGAGATCGACGTCGGAGACGGCGCGCACGCCGTTGTCATAAACCTTCGAGACTTTCTTCAAGGAGAGTTCAGCCATCGACGTTCTCAAGTTAATTCCCGAAAAAGCCTTTCGTCAAACTCATTCGCCACGGCCAAGATCGGTCTCTCATCGACAGAGTAGATCGCGGCCCCGAAGACGCCGAGCGCTCGAGTCACAAGACGCGGCGAGCAACCGTTCGCCGCCGGTCTCAACGGATCGTCCGATTGCTCGCCAGGAAGATTCGGATGCTTCCGGTTCCAGCGCAGCGCGCACGTCAAGGCTCCGAGGATTGAAGGATCTGTGTCAACACGTCTCTGGTCACCGGCGGCATGGCCCCGGGTTGCGTCGTGACCCACGCGGCGAAGCGATTGGCCGCGCGCCCGATCTGGTCGAGCGTCTGCCCGCGCAACAAGAGCACCGTCGTTACGGCGGTGAACGCGTCGCCAGCGCCCACGGAGTCAACGACCTTGGCGCGCACGCCTCGGTGATGCACGACTTCGTCTTGCGCCACGAGCAAACTTCCTTGCGCGCCGAGCGTTAGGCAGACGAGGCGGAGCGCGAACTTCTGCCGAAGCGAGCGCGCCAGTTCCTCTTGATCCGCTCCCGCAAGATCGAGCATCTCGGCGACGATGCGTAACTCTTCGCGGTTCACTTTGACGACGTCGGCGAGGGCGAGCGAGTGGACGATCACTTCGCGCGAGTAAAAGGGCGAGCGTAAGTTTAGGTCGAGCACTTTGAGCGCCTCCGGCCGCACAGCGCGCAAAAAACTTCGAATCGTCGCCCGCGACCGGGCGCGGCGCTGGGCCAACGTGCCGAAACAGACGGCGCTTGTTTCTTGTGCCAGTGTGCGCCACTGCCGAGTCCACGCAAGATGGTCCCACGCGGCATCTTCGGCGATCTCGAAGCGCGCCTCGCCGTGTGCGTCGAGTTGCACGCGCGCCGTGCCCGTCGGATGCTGTTCGTCCGTTTGCATCCAAGCGCTCTCTAGGCCGTGTGCTTCTATGGCTTGGAGTGCCTCGTAACCAAGCCGGTCGCGTCCGATGCGGCTGGCAACGGCGGCCCTTTCGCCCAACGCCGCTGCGATATAGGCGAAATTGGCCGGCGCGCCGCCCAATCGCTTTCCCGTCGGCAGCAGATCCCAGAGGATTTCACCTAATCCGACGAACAGCCTTCTCATGAAGACGATGACGTTTCGATGAACCCGCTTGGCGCTCACGCTTCACAAAGAGCGTGGGAGTTACCCACTGCTCAATTGTTTCGGCGATCTCAACTCGTGGTGGTCGAGACACGAGCTCTTGTGGCGTGGGTCGCACAAACCTTTGGCCTCTGGCCCCACGCTTTCTCGCTGGCGAAGCCGTTCTAGCCTTCTCGTGCGCGCGGTGCTAATTTTACGCTGTTTTCGTGTTGCGGCAAGGAAGATTGTCGGATCGGAGGATAAGAAGATGAAACCGGTTCGATGGGCAGCGTTGCGGCCGAGTTGCGCAAAGTCCGAGCAAGGTGACGGTCAAAAGACGGGCGCGCGTCGCTGGCGAGGTCGAAGCTATCCGCGGCTCTTCGGCGTTTTGTGCGCCGCCCTGGCTTGCTCGATGCTCTTTTCAAACGGCAGCATCGCGCAACGGCGCGCCGACGAGCGGGAGCTTCGGGCTATCAGAGACTACATCCGTCGGAGTTGGCATGTTCTGCGCCGTTCCAACGCGCAGCTCGCCCAAGCTGCCGTCGATCCGAAGTTCAAACCGTCCGGCGGCCGGTGGCCGGTTTACATCTCGCCACGCGAGAACCGGGCGGCGATCGAACAACGACTCGCCGCCGAGATGTCGCCTTCGGATCTGGCGCGCATCGAACTGCGGATTTTGCCGGACGATCCGGCGCGCATCAGCGAGCACGGCTTGCTCTATCTACCTCATCCTTACGTCGTCCCCGGCGGACGTTTCAACGAGATGTACGGTTGGGACAGTTACTTCATCGAGATCGGGTTGTTGCGCGATGGTGAGACGAAACTTGCCAAATCAATGGTCGACAACTTCCTCTATCAAGTCGAGCATTACGGCAAAGTACTCAACGCGAATCGGACCTATTACCTTACGCGCTCGCAGCCGCCTTTTCTGACACGCATGGTACTCGACGTTTATCGGCGCACGCGCGATCGCGCGTGGTTGGCCAAGAGCGTGCCGGCCATCGAGAAGTACTATCTTTTTTGGACCACGGGGCCGCATCTCGTAGCGGAAACAGGGTTGTCGCGTTACTACGACTTCGGCGTCGGGCCGGCGCCTGAAGTCGTCTCCGGTGAGCGCGACGCCCAGGGGCGCACGCACTACGATCGCGTCCGCGAGTATTATCGAACTCACGACGTGAAAGACTACGATGTGTCGCTTTACTACGACCGCGCTAGCGACCGGTTGACCGACCTCTTCTACAAAGGCGACCGTTCGATGCGCGAGTCGGGCTTTGATCCGTCAAACCGCTTCGGCCCGTTCAGCGTCGACATCATCAACTACCATCCGGTCTGTTTGAACTCTTTGCTCTACGTGATGGAAGTGGACGCGGCAGAGATCATGAATGAACTCGGTCGGCACCGCGAAGCCGCCGTCTGGCTACGTCGCGCCGCCGAACGACGACGGCGCATCAACAGTTTGATGTGGGACGAAGCGGATGGGCTCTATTACGATTACAACTTCGTCGAGAAGCGACGCCGGCGTTATCCGTTCGTGACGACCTTCTTTCCGCTTTGGGCCGGCATCGCCTCGCCGCGACAAGCAGCACGTGTCGTCGCCAACCTTTATCTGTTCGAGCGCCGGGGCGGGTTGCAGACGAGCACGAATGCGAGCGGCAGCCAGTGGGATGCTCCTTTCGGGTGGGCGCCCATGCAATTGATCGCCGTCCAAGGGTTGCAGCGCTACGGTTACCGTCGCGAAGCCGAGCGCATCGCCGTCAATTTCCTCTCGCTCGTGCTTCGGGAGTTCATCGAACACCGCACCATCGTCGAGAAGTACGACGTCGTGCGCCGAAAGTCGGACGTCGCCGCCGGTTTGAAGTTCGGGTACACGTCCAACGAGATCGGTTTCGGCTGGACCAACGCAGTGTGGACGGACCTCTACGCTCAGCTTACGCCCGGCGCGCGAAGGCTTGTGTTGCGACTCGATGGTCTTCCCGTTTCCTGATTGGTCTATCAACAACCCAATCCTACCATTCCTCCTCTCCTTTCTGCCCCCTTCCCGTTTCCTGATTGGTCTATCAACAACCCCCTTCGGGATGCATGGGCTCGAAAAACGCTTCTGTCCTGCGCCCGAAGTTGCCGTCAACGCCCTTCGCGTCGCTCGCCGAGGTGCTTGTCGAAGAAGGCGAGGATGCGTTCGTATTCGTCGGCCCAGCTTTCGGGCCGGGTGAAAGAATGGTTCTCCTTTGGATAGAACATCACCTCGAAATACGGCGTTTTGCCAAGATCGATCAGTTTCTGGACCAGTTGTACCGAATCTTGAAAATGGACGTTGTCGTCCAACATGCCGTGCAGGATGAGCAACGGGCGGCGCAACTGTTCGGCGTAGGTGATGGGCGAACTGCGGCGGTAAGCTTCTGGGTTCTTGTCGGGGAAGCCAAGCCGCTCGGTTGTGTAGACAGGCGACGAGGCGTAATAGTTCTTCCAGTCGGCGACGGGCCGCAGCGCCGCTGCACATGCTACCTTTTCCGGGGCGCGCATTGCGAGCATTTCGGCCATGAAGCCGCCGTAGCTGCCGCCATAAACGCCGATGCGTGATGGTTCGGCGTTATAGTTCCGAATAAGGAAGTCTATCCCATCAAGATGGTCCTGAAGATCGAGGCCGCCCAGAAAGTCGTACACGTCCGTGCGCCACTCGCGCCCGTAGCCGGCCGAGCCGCGATAATCTATGTCGAAGACGAGGTAGCCGCGCTCGGCGAGCAGATGATGGAACATCGCCTCGCGGTAGTAGTTGTTCCACCCGTTGATGACGTTCTGTAGATAGCCTGCGCCGTGCACGAAAAGGATCGCTGGATAACGACGCGCGCGGTCGAAGTGCTGTGGCAAGTAGAGACGCGCGTGGACGGTTTTGCCATCTTTGGTCGGAAAGGCGACGAATTGCGGTTCGGTCCAACGGATCTGGCGAAAGCGTGCGGGCACGGTGTCGGTCAAGCGCACCGGACGGTTGCGGTCACCGCACTCTCGGCACGGTTCAAGCGCGTAGAGGTCGTTTGGCACGTTCCACTCGGAATGCTCGAAGAGAAGCCGCTCTCCGTTTTTCGACAGTTGCGCGTCGGTGTTCATCCCTCGGGGCGTCGGAAGGCGACTCTTCGCGCCGGTGCGAACGTCGAGCAGATAGAAATGGCGCTCGGCGGTCGAGTCTTCCGTTGAAGAGTAGAGGATCGTCGCGCCATCGGCGAGCCATGCGGCCCAGCTCACTTCCCACGCGCCGCGCGTCAACTGCCGCGGTTTCGCCGAAGCGTCGTTCGCGATGGGCAAAAGGTAGAGATGGTTGAACCCATCTCGCTCGGAAGCGAAGAGCAACTGATCGCCGCGCGGCGAAGGTTCGACGATGCGCGATAGCGGCGCGATCCATTTTTCGTCGGTCTCTTCGTCGAGCAGTCTGGCCGTGCCGTCTGCCGCCGACACGAGGAAGAGTTGGCGGCGGTGCGTGTCGCGGTCGATGCGATCGACGACGAGCGCCGCGGCGTCATTCAGCCACCGCAGGCCGCGGACGTAAGATTTGCCTTCGGGAGGCGGGAGCTTGACGAGCGTGGGTCGTTCGGCGCTCCCATCGGTTGGGACGATCTCGATGCGTTGTTCGGTCCAGCCGCGCCGCACGGCCGGCGCCGTGACGAATTCGCCCGTGTAGTCGGGAACGATCAGCGCGCGCTGCTGCGCGGTGTCGGCGAGGATGTAGGCTATGCGCGCGCCGTTTTCGGCGATGGCAACGTTGGTGATCGTTGTCGTCGGTGGCCCGTCGCCGCGTGGCGGCGCAAGGCGCGTGAGTTGGAGCAGTTGAGGCTCGTCCACGCCGAGGACGAAGATGTTGCCGCTTGATTGATAGATGATGCGGCGTCCGTCGGCGAGCCACCGCGCCCCCACTTCGGGCGCGCTCGTTTGCGTCAAGCGGCGCGGCCCCCTGCCGTCGATCGCGACGACGTAGAGATCGCCGTTCCGAGAGAAGAGAAGTCGTTGGCTATCGGGTGACCATTCAACGGCGCTGATGCCTGGGTCGCGCGTCTGCTGTTCGCGCTCCGCACGCTGCCCGCGCGTTTGCTGCGTGCCGTCGTGTTGCACGGCTGCTTCGCGTTGCTCGCGCGTTTGGCCTTCGCCTTGCGCGTCGCTGGCGCGCGGCGTCGAGCGCGGCGACACGTCCGCGGCGCGCACCAGCAAGCGAGGTGGCGTCTTGCCGTCGGTCGCCACCAGATAGAGGTCACGCGGCTCGCGTCCGACCGCACTCCAGAGAAAAGCGCACCACCGGCCGTCAGGAGAGATCTTCTCGCCTTCGGGGCGCATGCCGGCAATGGAAGGCTCGGCCATGATGTCGCGCACCGAGAGCGTCTGCGCCCGGAGCGCTGACCAAAAGCAGAGACAAACGACGACGGTCGAGATCGAAACAGTTCTTCTCATTGTTTCTCATCCACCAAGGGTTCGCAAGATGGTTACGTGCCGCTGTGGTCGCCGACGCTTCTCGTGATCGGTGCCCAGTCGCTTCCGCCGTCCGCCGCTTGATCGCCATTAACTTGCGCGCAGCGCGCCGGTTTGACGCAACGCTTCGTAGAGCGCAATGGCGACCGACGTCGCCAAGTTCAAGCTGCGCACGCGCGGGTTGAGCATCGGAATGCGCAAGCAGCGATCCCAGTTAGCGCGCAGAAGCGTCTCGGGCAGCCCGCGCGTTTCGCTGCCGAAGACCAAGCAGTCGTCCTCGCCGAAGCTCCAGTCGGTGTAGGAGCGGTCGGCTTTGGTGGAAAAATAGAGAAAGCGCGCTGTGGGCAACATGGCGTAGAGCGATTCGAGATCGCGGTGGCGATGGAGCGTCACTTCGGGCCAGTAGTCCAACCCGGCCCGTCGCACGGCGCGATCGTCCAGCCGAAAGCCGATGGGGCCGACGATGTGCAACGGCGTGCGCGTCGCGGCGCACAGACGCGCGATGTTGCCCGTGTTGGGCGGAATCTCGGGTTCGACGAGCGCGACGTGGATCATGCGTCCAGAAAAATAGGGCGGCAAAACGTTGTTACGATTTGCCGCCCCTGGATGTCAAGCCTGCAAGG
>CAKZOF010000024.1 GCA_937135995.1 uncultured Pyrinomonas sp. | reverse complement strand
AACGTGCAGACCGGATTCGAGGCGCTCTACGAGCAGGTGACCAACGACCGTTTGCTGAGCGAGGCGGGCAAAGAGACGTTCGAGGCGATCAGCTTCTTGAAGCGCGTCGATCCGGGTCAGTACAAACCGGCCAACGGTGCCAACTATCCGCGCGGGCGTTTCGGCGATGCGTTGCGGCAGATCGCGCAGCTCATCAAAGCGGGCGTCGGACTGGAAGTGGCCTTTGCCGACATCGGCGGTTGGGATACGCACGTCAACCAAGGCGGCCCGCGCGGTCAATTGGCTGCGCGGTTGCAGGAGTTCGGTCAAGGCATTGCCGCGCTCGTCGCCGACCTCGGTCCGCACATGGACGATGTGGTCATCGTCACAATGTCGGAGTTCGGGCGCACAGCGCGCGAAAACGGCAACCGCGGAACCGATCACGGCCACGCCAACGCGATGTTCGTCATCGGCGGAGCGACGCGCGGCGGGCGCGTCTATGGCGACTGGCCCGGCTTGCGCGGCGACCGCCTCTACGAAGGGCGCGATCTCGCGTTGACGACCGATTTCCGCGATGTGTTCGGCGAACTGGCCCAAAAGCACCTGCGCGCCAACGATTTGAAGATGATCTTTCCGGGCTACACGCCGACTAAATTCCGTGGCGTTCTCGGCTGAGGCGTCAGCGGCGGACGAGCGACAGCGCTGCTTCTCGTTGAACCGAGAGGCAGCGCTTCCTTCTTTTCCAAGCGCTGGACCGCTGCTTGGCGCGCGCCGATCCAGCCTGCGGGCGGTGTCATCGTCCGCATGTATGCCGTCCGAAGATCGTCGGCACGCTCGTGCTCCGGCTCGAGCACTCATTCGTCTGCGGGCACATCGTCGCTGGCAGCTCTTCGATGACGGCAGCTTTTATTCGTTCGCGAGTGCGTCGTCTGAAGTGCTTTGGGCACCGTCTTTTTGCTGGTGCTCGCGGTCTTGTTCCATCATCTCTTTTCTGGCCTGTTCTTCGCGCCCTTCCGATCTTTGTTCTTCGCGTATGCGATGGTTGTAGGTTTGAAAGATGACCAGCGCGGCGACCACCAGCGCGAGCGCGATGCCGCGCTGCAAGGTTTCTGCCGGATTCTCCCACAGGATGAAGTGTTCGAGAAAGGTCACGGCCATGATGACGACGACAACGCTGATCACTTTGGTTTCAAGATCGGTAAGCGATTCGACCCCGAGCGCGATCGTCAAGTTCAGTGGCGAGATGAAGAGGCTGTAGAGGCCGACGCCGATCAAGTAGAAGATCACCGCCTTGAGCATCAGGCTGACGATCTCGAGGAATTCCACCGTCAGGTCGGTCGAGTCGATGCGCCCTTGAAAGAGGCTCTGCCAAGCGTGCCAGACGCCAGTCAGCGCTTTGATCGTGCCGAGCAGAAAGAGCGAGAAGGCGACGAGCAACACGGCGAGCACGGCGAGCAGAACGATCAGCCGCGAACGTCCGATGGCTCGTCCTACAGGAGCCAGCGCGTGGGATACCGACCGCCCGGCGGTAGCGTCTGCGGGGTGGTCACGTTCAGCGCGAGAGCGTGCATCGGTGAGCGTCGTTTTCATGGTCGTTCAACGAGGTCACAAAAGACGAAGTCGCCGCGCCGTACCTTCTCGCCGAACTCTACCTCGATCGGGCGGCGGAAGATCGGACCGGCGAAGACGAAGGTGTGAAATTCACCGTTTTCGCCGCACGGAT
>CAKZOF010000023.1 GCA_937135995.1 uncultured Pyrinomonas sp. | reverse complement strand
GCGGTCCAGTTCCTTGACGCCAGCGGCGAGTAACAAAGCTCCGGTCAGCGTTCGTCCGAGCGCCGCAGCGACCGTGTGCGATGCGGCATGACGCGCCGCCGCTTCGGCGACGAGATTGGTCGTCACCGCCGCCATGCAACGCACGGTTCCATCGGCTGCGATGGCTTGCACTAGGCTGTCAGCGATGAGATCCTCTTTGGGTTGAATCAACATGTCGTCCACCTTGTTTCATTCTGCTTCGGCGCTCGTGCCGAGGGCAAGCGCCGTCGCATGAAAACTTTTTAGATGCGTCGAGAAGACCGAGCGTCAGCTGCCGCGAAAGGGCACGCTCACCTACCGCACATTCGATCCGACGCGCCGCCCGCCGTTTTCGCTCTTCACGCACGTGGTTCAGCGCTTTCGACGTTTCGTGCTCGCTGACATCACGGCTTCAACGGTCAGGACCGCAAGCTGTCAGTTGGTTGGTGCGCGCAGCTTCTTCAGGATCTCGGACGGCACGCCCGGTAGAAGTCGAAACTCATTTTGCCACAACATCTTGTGGTCGAAGCGTTGACAGCTCGCGCAGCGCTCCGATATACTGCAGATCGTTTCAGACTATTGTCGGAAGCGGTGGTCGAGGGACGCACGGGCGGGTTGTGGCCAAGGCAACAGCGCCGAACGTTCGTTCGGCATTTGTCGCGGCTGCGATCGCTTGTCGCGTCGCTTCAGCGTTTGTGGAGAAACTTCTACGCAATGTTTCCCGCGCGTTGCGCGACAAGAGCAGTCAGCACCGTTCCAGACGAAACTTTTCAGCACGGTTGAGCCACTCAACTTGAACGCGCGTCCGAAGACGAAGCGTTTGGTTGACAATCTGATCGCCACCGTCGAGCCACACGCTCCCTGATTCGCTCGACAGTTCATGACGGTCAAGCCGTAAGCTCCCGCGCGCTTTTCCGTCGCCGCTGACAACCTTATTCATCCTGCGAGCGGAGAGACCATGAGCAGCATCATCGAGAAGAGCAAACACGGTCAGGCCGCGGTCTCGGCCTTGCGTCGGATGGCGAGTCCGTTGGGCTTGAACGCCCGTCGAGTTATCGCCAAGCGTTACAGCGTGAAAGACTCCGAAGGGCAGGCCATCGAAGAGTGGCCCGACATCGTGCGTCGCGTTGTCGGCAGCGTCGCGCGCGCCGAGCGAGATGAACAGATGCGGCGCGCCTTCTACAACGCCATGAGCGAGATCATGTTGGGGCGCTACTTCGTCCCAAACACGCCGTGTCTGGTGAACGCCGGAAAACCGAATGGGCAGTTGGCGGCTTGTTTCGTGCTGGAGGTGCCGGACTCCATCGAAGGCATCATGGAACACGCCAAACGCTGTGCACTCGTGCACAAAAGCGGGGGTGGAACGGGCATGACCTATGAGTTCATCCGCCCGGCCGGAAGTTTAGTGCGCTCCTCGCACGGACAGGCTTCGGGACCGGTCTCCTTCATGCAGATCGTCAACACCGTCACCGAAACGATCAAGCAGGGCGGCGTGCGGCGCGGTGCCAACATGGGCATCTTGCGTGTCACCCACCCGGACGTCCTGCGCTTCATCCACGCCAAGAACGATCAGACCAGTTTAACTAACTTCAATATCTCAGTGACCATCACCGACCGTTTCATGGAGGCGGTGGACCGCGGCGAGTGGTTCCAACTCGAGTTCGATGGCCGTCCGTGGGAGCGACCCATCTACGATCCGGTCCAAGAGGGGGATTACTGCGTGTGGCGGCGCGAGGACGGTTCGACCGTCACCTTCGCCGATCGAAAGGATTTCCTGCGCACCGATTTTTCAACCTTGCGCCGCGAGGATCCGCCCCGCCCCGGGATGGTCTATGCGCCGGATGTGTGGAATCGCATCGTCGCCTCGGCTCACCGTTACGCCGAACCGGGCGTCATCTTCATCGACGAGGTCAACCGGTATAACCACATGATGGCCTCGATGGGGCCGATCTACGCGACAAATCCGTGCGTGACGGCCGACGCGCTCATCTACACGGATCAAGGCTTGGTACGCGCCGGCGAACTGTTCCGGCAAGGTCAAAAGGTCAGCGTCGTCGTCGATGGAAGGTTCGGGCATGAGCCTGCGGTCGCGCAAGCTTCGGCGGTCTTCCGAACCGGACGCCGTCCGGTCTTCCGGCTCGAAACCGTCGAAGGGTACGTCCTGCGCGCCACTGCTGATCACCGCATCATGACCAAGCACGGTTGGGTCGAACTCGGCAAACTACAGCCGGGAGACGAAATCCACATCCTCAACCGCAAGGGGGCCTTCGGCACGGAAGGATCGCTCGAATTGGGGCGCGTGACGGGGTGGATGGTCGGCGATGGACACCTTACGTCGAGCAAAGCCGTGCTCAGTTTTTGGGGCGAAGATCGCGCGCTCGCGCCGACTTTTGCGTCTTACGTCAACGAACTTGTCCCAATGGGACGCGGCGCGCGCAAAGATTATGTGGTAGGCGTCGCCCGAATAGCGGAGCGCAACGAAGCGCGAATCACATCGACGCGCTTGCGTGATCTGTTGATCGAAGATCGTTGGTTGGTGCGCGAGAAGTTGCGCGTTTCGGAGCGCGTCTTTCGCGGGTCGGAACAGATGCAGCGCGGCTTCCTGCAAGGTCTCTTCTCGGCCGATGGTACGGTGCTCAGTAATTTGGAGAAAGGCGCTTCAGTGCGTCTCTGCTCCATTTCGCTGGAATTGTTGCGAGACGTGCAGTGTCTGCTTCTCAATTTCGGCATCGCCAGTCGGATTTATCAGAATCGAAGGGAAGCAAGGAAGCAGATCTTGCCGAACGGACGCGGGGGCGAAGGGCTTTATGCTTGCCAGCCCATCCACGAACTCGTGATCTCGCGTGAAAACCTGAGAACATTCGCCCGTGAGATAGGTTTTCTCCAGAGCGCTAAGCAACAGAAACTTGAAATGATCGTCGAAAAGTTTTCGCGCGGGCCGTACCGTGAAACCTTTACGGCAAGAGTCGCGCGCGTCACTTTCGACGGCGTGGAGGATGTTTTCGATTTGACCGAGCCAGCCACACATTCGTTCATCGCCAACGGCATCGTGGTCCACAACTGCGCCGAGCAGGCGCTTCATTTCAATAACTCGTGCAACTTGGGTTCGATCGATCTGGCGAAGTTCTACGACGCGGAGCGGAAAGTAAACTGGGAAGCGCTGGCCGATACCGTCCACTGGTCCGTTCGTTTCCTCGATAACGTCATCGACGTGTGCGGCTGGCCGCTTCCCGAAATAGATATGGTCGTCAAGCGCACACGTCCGGTCGGCCTCGGCATCATGGGTTATGCCGATCTATTGCTTAAACTCGGCATCACCTACGGATCCGACGAGTCGATCAACGTGATGGACGAGGTGATGGGCTTCATTCGCCGCGAAGCTTGGCTGGCATCGCTCGCTTTGGGACGGGAAAAGGGCACGTTCCCCGAACTCGAACCCAATCGCCGCGCCTATGCTGATTTTCTTTACGGTGAAGTCG
>CAKZOF010000022.1 GCA_937135995.1 uncultured Pyrinomonas sp. | reverse complement strand
GGGGTGGCGGCGCAATTGACGGCGACGAATGGGCCATCGCGCCGCTCGCTCAGATGGTGCACGGCGCGCGCGAAAAGCTCTTTGCCTGTGCCCGATTCGCCCAACAAGAGCACGGTCGCTGCGGTGCGCGCGACGCGCTGCGTTTCGGCCACGGCGCGCTTGATCGCCTCGGACTCGCCGATGATGCGTGGGAAACCATAGCGGCGCGCCCATTCCTCGCGCAGCAGGATGTTCTCTGTACGCAAGCGGGCCTGTTCGAGCGCGCGTTCGACCAAGAGCAAAAGATGGTTCGAATCGACCGGCTTTTGCAGGAAATCGTAAGCGCCCTCTTTCATCGCCTGCACGGCTTCATCGATGGAACCGTAAGCGGTCATGACGATGACCGGGGTTTCAGCGCTTGCGCGCTGCGCGGCGCGCAACACATCAAAGCCCGACCCGCAGGGCAAACGTAGATCCGTCAACACCAAGCGATGGCGCGTGCGCTCCACGTTGGCCGCCGCTTCGCGCGCGTCGGCAGCCTCCGCAACGCTGTAACCGGCAGCTTCCAAAGTCAAGCGAAGCGCGCGCCGCAGGCTATCCTTGTCTTCGACCAGAAGTACGTCCGACATCTCGAAACGAAGTGGCTAAAGAATGCGGTCTATCGCCGGGGCAAGAGGGCCGTGAAGAGGAGTCTTCGTGGCGGCGCTGTCGGCTCTTTGCAGCGAACCGCAGCGTTGTCGATGGTAATTAGGCGCGGCTGGAGTGTCAAGATCGAGTGCATGGGTGGACCAGCAGAGACGCGAAAAGGATGCAATCTGTTCGCAAGAGGCGAGAAAAGGTCTGATGTCTTGCCGTGACCCAAGACTACCGGGCGCGAAAAGGGCGCGGTTGTTCGCAAGAGATGGAAGCCCGAACAGTCGTCCTTTCAAAAGCGCTTGGCATGCGATCGGATCAAGCCCGGACTGCGCCCATCCTGCACGGTCGGGCCAAGCGAAGCCGCTTACTTCAACGCAAGTTCGTGGCGCAAAGCTGACTCAAGATCCGGGTAGAGGAACTCGAAACCGCTCGCCAGAAGTTTCTGCGGCACGACGCGCGCGCTCGATAGCACCAGTTCTTCGGCCATCTCGCCGAAAGCAAGGCGCAGCGCAAAAGCCGGTACGGGCATGAACGTTGGTCGGTGCAGCACGCGCCCTAGAATTTCCGTGAACTCTTGGTTCGTCACCGGCTTCGGCGCGACGGCGTTGACCGCCCCGCTTAAGTCTTCGTGCTCCAAAACGTGAATGAAAGCGCGCACCACGTCGTCCAACGCAATCCAACTCATCCACTGCCGCCCGTTTCCGACCTTGCCGCCCAGACCGAACTTGAACGGCAGCAGAATCTTCTGCAACGCCCCGCCGCGTCCGCTGAGCACCATGCCGATGCGCATGTGAACGGTGCGAATCCCGGCGTGCCGCGCCTGGTCAGCAGCGGCCTCCCATTCGCGGCAGACATCGGCGAGGAACCCGGTGCCGGGCGCGCTCTCTTCGGTGAGAATTTCATCGTCGCGGTCGCCGTAGTAGCCCGTAGCGGAAGCGCAGATGAAAGCTCGTGGCTTGTGATTCAACTGAGCCAGCGTCTCGGCCAGAAAGCGCGTGCTTTTGACGCGGCTATCGCGCACGCGCCGCTTCTTCTCTTCATCCCACCGACCATCGGCGATGTTCTCGCCAGCCAGATGAATCACCGCGTCGCACTCTTCGAGAAAACCG
>CAKZOF010000021.1 GCA_937135995.1 uncultured Pyrinomonas sp. | reverse complement strand
CCGACCAACCACAGAAGTAGGTCCACCGTGTGAATCGCTTGGTTGATCAACGCGCCGCCGCCATCCAGCGCTCGCGTGCCGCGCCAGCGCGAACGCGCGTAGTACTCCGGCGGGCGATACCACTTGACGCGCCCCGAGGCGAGCAACAACCGGCCCACTTCGCCGCGCTCGATCCTCTCTTTGAGGCGGGCAAAGTCCGGCGTTGCGCGGTCTTGAAAGAAAACGCCCAACCGAACGCCGTTTCGTTCGCACTCGGCGATGAGTTCGTCGGCGCGCGCCGTGCTGATGTCGAGCGGTTTTTCGACGAGCACGTGAATGCCGCGGCGTGCCGCTTCGATCCCGTGCGCCGCGTGCAGGCCGGATGGACTGCCGATGAGCACCACGTCGAGCTGCTCGCGCTCGAAGAAGGAGTTCAGGTCGTCGTAAGCGCGTGCGCCGCACTCGTCCGCCAGCTGGTGCACCCGCTCGCGCGCTTGCCCGTAGATGGCGACGACCTCTACGCCCGCAACAGCCTGCGCCGCACGGACATGCGTCTGGCTGATGTTGCCTCCGCCGATGATCCCAACGCGGTGGACCACTTGTTGCGCTCCTCCGAACGAGACCGAGGATTTTAACAGAACGGCGCGCGCACACCAAACCAATTTGTTCAAAAAAGATTCAAAAGGGCGTCCGTTTCGATCGAACGGACTTCCGGTGGTTCAGCATGAGAGAACGAGCCGTGAGGTTGCGCTTGGCCCACTCAAAAACCGATCCAAAGCCTTTTCGCTTGTTTCGCCTCGCGTTACAATCGGCGGCGGTCCCGAAGCTAGCACGAAACAGATGATGGTCGGCGAACTTTACCACGAATCGCGTCCGGGCATGGGCACTGTCTTCGACCTATACCTCTACGCCGTCGGCCCGGGCCAAGCGCAGGAACTTTTCGATCTCGCTTTCGACGAAATCGAACGACTCGAAGCGACGTTAAGCAATCGAAAAGCGACGAGCGAGATCGCGCGCGTGAACCGCGAGGCGCGCGTCGCTTGGGTCATCACCGATCCGGAGACGTTCGCGCTGCTTCGACGCGCGCGCGAGCACGGTCGCGCTACCGATGGCGCTTTCGACATCACGATTGGCCGTTTGATGCGGACGTGGGGCTTCTTTCGGCAGGAGGGGCGCCTGCCTTCGCCCGACGAGATCGAAGCATCGCGCGCTGGTTGGCCACTCCTCTTGCTCGATGAAGCGACGCGCGCCGTCGGCTTCGCTTCGCCCGCGGTCGAACTCGATCTGGGCGGCATCGGCAAAGGTTATGCGCTCGATCGCGTGGCCGAACTATGGCGCGAGCATGGTGTCACGGCGGCATTGCTCGTTGCCGGAAGCAGCAGCATAGTCGCCCTTGGTGCGCCTCCGGGCAAAGCTGGTTGGACGGTGCGCGTGCCTCATCCGCTTGACAGGAGCACGATCGCGGCGACATCAGTGCGCGATGGCGCCGTTTCGACGTCGGGAAGCTATGAGAAGTTCTTCCGCGCGCAAGGGAAGAGCTATTGCCACATCTTGGACCCGCGCACCGGCTGGCCCGTTCAAGGGATGTGGCAGACCACCGTGGTGGCTGCCAACGCGACCGATGCGGAAGCCCTATCTACGGCGCTCTTCGTGCTCGGACCGGCTGGCGCACCCCGCTTGCTCGACGACGCCGATGCGGCTGCGTTCGTTGTCGCCGAAGGGATGAAAGTGACGCGCTTTCGCTGGCGCGAAGCGAGCGCGTGATGGCGCGTCAATTTCCACACCAATTCACATGATCGTTGTCGCTTCCCGGGCGCGGGCAATGCCGGGGTTGACATTTTGGGAGAACGATGAACAAAATACCTCGCTCGAAGATCGTGGCCTGCGAACGTTCGGCGTGGGTTCCTTTGTCTTCGGAGAGCGAGGCTAATTCGGCGGCGTGAAAAGTGAACAGAAGAGGATTCTTCAAGATCGCATCGGCGGGTGCCATCAGCGCCGGTTCTGCCGTCTTCGGGCTTGGGGAGCCACGGCGCGTCCCGCCATCGGAGCGCATCGGGCTTGCCGTCATCGGCGCG
>CAKZOF010000020.1 GCA_937135995.1 uncultured Pyrinomonas sp. | reverse complement strand
CGCCCTCTGTGCGGACGTCGGCGATGTTTTTGTAGAAGAAGAGCAGTCGTCTGAGCGCCGGACGGAAAGACGGATCGATGCCGTTGGCGGCGATGACCGCATTTAATTGCGCGGGCGTGGCGATGAAACCCAACGAGATGGACTCGATCAGGTGGCGCACGTCGTTGCGATAGAGATTGACGCCAGCGCGCAAGCGTCGCCGGAAGGCGCGCCCTTCACCGCCGATTTGCCACGAACTGCTCTGCTCGGGACGTAGGTTAGGGTTGCCGATGACTTGGTAGAAGCTCGTTGGGTTGAGGAAACGGTAGTAGAGCTGGCCCAGATCAGGCGCGCGGTAGCCGCGTCCCCAAGCCGCTCGCAGGTTGAGGTCGTCGGCGACGCGGAAATTGAAGGCGACTTTGGGCGAAAGGGCTAAACCGAAGACCGAATGATCGTCGAAGCGCATGCCGAGCGTCGCCGTCAGGCGATCAGTCAGGCTAATTTTGTTTTGCGCCCAGAGGTTGCGCGTGTCGGCACGATGGCCTGCGTCGTCGCGCAGGCGATTGATGCCGCGGTAGCGCGTCGTTCGCCATTCGGCGCCAAGTTGTAGGAATTGGCGCTCGCCCAGCGCGTAAGCGAGGGTAGCGTCGAGCTGCCCTAGACGTTCGAACAGATTGCCATCGGGCAGCGGCGTGCGCCGCGCGTCGTTGAGCTGGCCGCGCGTGATCTCGTCCCAGCGCGCGAAATAGGCGCGCGCCTGCAACGCGCCGCGTTCGTTGAACTGCCAGTCGGCGGTCAGTCCGTAGCTTTGCGCTTCTTCGGAGACTTGGTTGAACTGGTTGCCCTCTTCGCCCAACGCGCGCCCCGTCTGCCGATTCCAATAACCATCGAACAGCACAGTCAACTTCAGCTTGTCGGTGATCCTGTATTGCGGGCGAGCGAAAAGATCGGTGCGGCGAAAGCCGGCGAGCGTCGTGTCGAAGGTGGTCGGCGTCAGATCGACCTCACCGCGCCGGTGCTGTTCGACCGTGAAGAGCGCGCTTAGCTTCTGTCGGGCGAAGCCGAACGTGCCGATGCCATCGAAAACGCCCGGGTTGCCGCCCGAGGCGCGAAACTCGCCTTCGAACGGGTAGGTCGCTTCGCGCGGGATCATGTTGATCACGCCGCCGATGGCATCCGAACCGAAGAGCGCGCTCGACGCACCCTTGACGACTTCGATCTGTTGTAGGTTGGCCGTCGATTGGCGATCGAGATTGAGAACGCCGCGTTTGATGCCGCGCGCGCCGATGACGGGAAACCCGTCGAACAGCACGAGGACTTGGCGCGAGTCGATGCCTTGGATCTGCTCTCCGGCGACGGAACCCTCGGACCCGCGCCGCGTCAGCACGCCCGGCACTTCGCGCAACACTTCGCCGACCGTCTCGTAGCCGGTGTCGCGGATCTGCTCGCGCGTGAGAACTTCGACCTTGGTGTTCAGGCTCTCGCGCAGTTCATCCTGCCGCGAAGCCGAAAAGATCGTCACCTCAGCGCGCAAGCTAGCCGGTTCCAAGACGATCGCGAGCCGTTGGCCAGCGCGCGCTTCGCGTAAGACGCGCGCAAAGCCGTCGCGCAAAACCGAAACTTCGTAGGAGTCATCTACCTCCAACGCTCCGTAAACGACGACGCCGCGCACGTCGGTCGAGGCGCTACGTTCGAAGCCAGTGCGCTTGTTGCGCAGCACGACGCTCGCTCCTTGCACGGGAGCCAGCGTCGGATCGGTGACAGCGATGATGAGTTCATCGTACGCCGGTTGCTGGGCCGCCGCTCCCGAGGCGAAAAGAAGCGTTACGGCGAGGAGATAAGAGAGGGAAAGAAGCGCGGAAGAGGCCGGTCGCCCGGCGCGTCCCCAACGCGACGCTCGATGGGTTAGAGCTGCGAGGGAAACAAGAGCGAAAAAGGCCGGTCGTTTAGGGGTGACCGGCGCCGGCGAAGTCGTGTGACACATGCGTAGCTCCTTTCGTTGAACTGATGGAAACCAGCGCCCCGGTCGTGCTACGCTTGCTTGCCAGAGCACAACGCGGGCCGATGGTGTCCGGTTGGTGCGCCCGGCGCGGTCGCCGAAGGGGCCAAGACAGACGACCGCGCCGATACTTTCTTTCGCTGCTCTCTTAAATATTAGTTCTTGAAATTGAAAATCAATTTCAAGACAA
>CAKZOF010000019.1 GCA_937135995.1 uncultured Pyrinomonas sp. | reverse complement strand
AGACCTGCAAGGATAGTGGTCGAGAGACTGGACTTCAGAGGACAGAACCTTTCAAGACGGATGAATAGGTTGCTAAGCAGGTTCGGGAAAAGGATCGTCGGAGAGAAGCTGAAAAGCTTGCAAGAGCTTTATGGGATAGAGGTAATAGAGACGAATCCTGCTTACAGTTCTCAAGAATGCGCTAGTTGCGGTTACATAGACGAAAAGAACAGAAAAAACACTCACGAGTTTGAGTGCCAGGCTTGTGGTCGAAGAACAAACGCTCAAGTGAATGCGGCGCGAAACATTCTCCGCAGACGTTCTGTGGAGGGGATAACCGTCCGCACTCCGAAAAAGCAAGTCCTCAAGGTGCTTGTCAAAAGGCATCTTGAGAGAACGAAAGGGTGGCGTAGTGCTCCCTTGAGAGTCCTGAAAGAGAATCCCTACTACAGAGACTTGAGGGATTTTCTCGATGGGCTGTCAAAACCCCTGGAGTGTGGATAAACGTCTATAGAAGGGGGAACTACAGTATCGCGCTGTCAATCGCGATTTCGATTTCGTCTTCACCTTCGATCCGCCGCTCAAAGTGCACATCACGCTTCTTTACGAACGGCACGAAGAAGCGGTGTGGGTGCTCGTCGATCGCGCCTGAACGAATGTGCAGCCAACAAGTCAGGAGCAGGCACGCCTTTTCGATGGCGCATCGAAAACGGCCCATCAAAGGGACCTGTCACACAAGCGGTGCTTCAGGACGAAGGGCTGAAAATCTCTTTTGACCGCTTTCGCTTCTCCTGTGCTAGCGGCTATGATTGATCGTGCGAATCTTTTCAGACGAGGAGAGCGAAGGTTGTCGGAAAGACTGCAAACCGTCGATTTCGAGTTCATCGCCCGGGAAGGGGGCATCGAAGAACACCGTTTATGGAACGGGCTGAAGGTGCTGCTCGTCGAGAACAGCGTTGCGCCGGTGGCGACCTTTCTGGTCCTTTACAAGGTCGGATCGCGCAACGAAGCCGTCGGGCATACGGGCGCCACGCACCTTCTCGAACACATGCTCTTCAAGGGGACGCCGACCTTCAACAAAGAGCGCGGGACGCAGATCGCCGCCATGCTCCAGCGGATCGGAGCCGATTTCAACGCGACGACGTGGCTTGACCGGACCAATTACTTCGAGACCGTCCCATCGGACCAACTGGAACTGGTCATCCATCTCGAAGCCGACCGGATGCGCAATTCACTCATCTCCGATGAAGATCGTCAAGCGGAGATGACCGTCGTGCGCAATGAGCTCGATCGCGGGCAGAACGAGCCTTCCATCGTGCTCGATGAAGCCGTCTATGCCGCGGCTTTCCGCGAACACCCGTATCATCATCCGACCATCGGCTGGCGTTCCGACGTCGAGCACGTCCCCACCTCGCGATTGAAATCCTTCTACGACACGTTCTATCACCCGAACAACGCGACAGCGATTCTGGTCGGCGATTTCGACCGCACCGAAGCGCTTTCGCTCATCGCCAAATACTTCGGCCAGCACCCGCCTTCGCGCGAGCCGATCCCGGAAGTTTATACGGAAGAGCCGCCGCAAGAGGGCGAACGGCGCGTCATGGTCCGCCGCGCTGGCGAAGTCGCGCTCGTGCAGATCGCTTTTCACACGCCAGCGGCGCTGGGTCAGATGGGTGTGCTCTCCAATGAAGAGTTGGCACGCCGGGCGGCCGCTCCGCCAGCGGAGAACGACATCTACCCACTCGCCGTTCTTGCGACGGCGCTCTCGCAGGGCGTAACGAGCCGGTTCTATCAAGCGCTGATCGAAACGGAGCTGGCCATCAGAGTTCATGCCAGCGTGGACCAGTTCCGCGATCCCGGGCTCTTCAACGTCTACGCCACCGTCAAGCCCGGCGTCGATCCGCGCGCGGTCGAAGAGACCGTCTTGCGCGAACTGGACCGCGTCGCGCGCCAAGGGCTGAAAGACGAAGAGATCGAGAAGGCAAAACGTCAGATACTGACGCACATCGCTTTCGACCGCGATGGGACGTTCGGCATCGCGCTTCAGATCTCCGAAGCCGAAGCGGTGGCTGATTGGCGCTTCTACTTGAACTACCCGAAGAACATCGAGCGCGTCACGGCCGACGCCGTCCGACGTGCCGCTGAACGCTACTTCACCGAAGATAACCGCACCGTCGGGATCTTCATCCCGAAAGAGAGCGCCGCCAGCGGGCAAGAGATCGTCGCGCATGCGCCCGTCTCTTTGACTTCGTGCGGCGCGCGCCGCGTGTGTGGGCCGTGCGGCTACGGTGGAGACCGCGCGCCGCGCTTCCCTCTTTCCGAACCAACGGAGAGCGCCGCACGGACGGCGAGCGAGGTACGCATCGCCCAGCGCATCGCGCGCGAGACGATGCCCACCGGGGCGGTCTCGCTCGTGCTCGAAAATCGGGCTGCGCCGGTCTTCTCGCTGGTCGGCAGCCTGCGCGCTGGATCCTATTTCGAGCCGCGCGAACGGCCCGGACTGGCCCGTTTAACCGCCGAGATGCTTGAACGCGGAACGCGCCGTCGCACCAAACTCGAGATCGCCGCCGAGCTTGAAAGCACCGGCGCGCAGGTCAACTTCTCCGCCGGACGGTTTACGACCAACATCGAAGCGCGGGCGCTTGCGCGCGATCTTCCGCTCGTGATCGGCGCGCTCGCCGAAGAATTGCGCGAACCTTCTTTTCCTGCGGACGAACTCGAAAAGCTCAAGCAACAGACCATCGCGCAGATCCGCGAACGGCAGGCGAACACGCGCTATCGTGCCTTCGAACGCTTCACGCAACTCATCTACCCGCGCGCGCACCCCTTCTACACCCCGTCGGGCGATGAGCAGATCGCGAGCGTATCTTCGGTCACGGTCGAAGATGTACGCCGTTTCTACGAGACGCAATACGGCGGACGTTCGCTCATCTTGGTGATCAGTGGCGATGTCGAAACAGCAACAGCGCAGAAGCTGATTCGCGGCGCATTCGCCGATTTCGCCGGACCAGCCAATATCTCCATCGAAGCAACCGATCCCGAACCGCTCGCCAGCTCGGTGCGCGAACTCGTCCGCGTGCCGGACAAAGCGAACATCGATGTCGTGATGGGCAAGCACGCCCCCTTGCGGCGCACTTCGCCCGACTACCATGCCGCTCTTCTCGCCAACAACGCGCTCGGCCAATCGACGCTCTCATCCAGACTAGGGTTGCAAGTCCGCGACCGTGAGGGATTGACCTACGGCATCGGCTCGCGCTTTTACTCGCCGGGATTGGTCGCTGGTCCGTGGTACATCGGCCTTTCGGTCAGTCCGGAGAATCTAGATCGCGCCATCTCATCGGCGCTCGCCGTCTTGCGCGACTACGTCGAGCATGGCATCAAGCCGGAAGAACTGGCCGACGAAAAATCTTCAGCCATCGGCTCGTTCAAAGTCTCGCTTTCGACCAACTCGGGTTTGGCGGAAGTCATTTGGGAAGCTGAGTTCTACGGCCTAGGACTCGACTATCTGGACCACTACGATCGGCTCATCAGCGCGGTCACGCTTGATGACGCGAACGCCGCTATCCGCCGCTACTTCGGCTGGACCGACTTGGCCATCGTGCTCGCTGGAGATCAGAGAGGCAACGAGGCGAAAAATTGACCCTGAAGGCGGGCGCCGAGGCGCGGCGATCAGCTTCGCGCGTGGTTTAGTTTCGCGATGATCGCGTCGGCGAATTCCGCCGTGCTCGCCGTGCCGCCGATGTCGCGCGTGCGCACCTTGCCCTCGCGCAAGACCTCAAAAAGCGCATTCTGGATGCGATCGGCAGCCTCGCGCTCGTCGATGTAGCGCAACATCAGGATGCCCGATTGCAGAAGCGCGGTCGGATTAGCGATGCCGCGCCCGGCGATGTCCGGCGCCGAACCATGGACAGCTTCGAAGACGGCCCCCTGCTCGCCGATGTTCGCGCCCGGGACGACGCCGAGGCCGCCGACTAATCCGGCGGCGAGATCCGAGATGATGTCGCCGTAGAGGTTTTCGAGCAGCAAGACGTCGAACTGTTCGGGACGCATCACAAGCTGCATGCAGGCGTTGTCAACGATCTTGTCGTCGGCTTCGATCTCCGGGTATTCGGCGGCGACGCGCCGGAAGCAATCGAGGAACAACCCATCGGAGAGTTTCATGATGTTCGCCTTGTGAACGGCGGTCACCTTACGTCGCCCTTCGCGCCGCGCGTACTCGAAGGCGAAGCGCGCGATGCGTAAAGAGGCGCGTTCGGTGATGATCTTCAAACTTTCGACCACACCCGGGACGACGACGTGTTCGAGGCCGGAGTAGAGATCCTCGGTGTTTTCGCGCACAACCACCAGATCCACGTCCGAATAGCGGCTCGGGACGTTCGGCAAGGACTTGACCGGGCGCAAATTGGCGTACAGATCGAGCGCCTTGCGCAGTCCGACGTTGACCGATGTGAAGCCCTTGCCGACCGGCGTGGTGATCGGCCCCTTGAGCGCAACGCGATTGCGCTTGATCGATTCGAGCAGCTCTTTGGGCAACGTGTCGCCGAACTTTGCCAAAGCTTGCGCGCCGGCGTAGTGCGTCTCCCATTCGATCTGGACTCCGGCAGCTTCGATGATGCGCACCACTGCGGAAGTAACTTCGGGGCCGATGCCGTCGCCGGGGATGAGTGTGATAGTATGTTTCATAAATCGATCGTGTGAACGAGATCTCAACCGCGAGTGCATCATATCAACAAGCGTTTCTCGATGAAAGACGCGATCGCAACGGAATCGAACTTCGATGTCGCCATCATCGGCGGCGGCGTCGTTGGCTTGGCCATCGCCCGCGAACTAGCGCGGCGCTGCTTCGAGGTCGTTTTGCTCGAACGCGGCAAGCTCGGCCGAGAAGCTTCATGGGCCGCCGCCGGCATGCTCGCGCCGCAAGCCGAAGCCGACCGAATGGACGATTTCTTTCGCTTGGCCGCTGCCAGCCGCGACCTCTACCCGCAGTTTGCGCAAGCGCTGCTTGAAGAGACCGGCATCGATGTGGAACTGGATCAGACGGGCACGCTCTATCTCGCCTTCGACGACGAAGAGGCAGCAGAGCTCGAAAGCCGCTTCCGCTGGCAACAACAGGCAGGTTTATCGGTGGAGAAGTTGACGGCGGCCGAAGCGCGTTCGCTCGAACCGAAGATCTCGGCTGGCGTTTGTATGGCGCTCCGCTTTCCGCACGATTGGCAAGTCGAAAACCGAAGGTTGATCGCCGCGCTCGCCCGTTCGGCACACAGGCAAGGGGCGACGCTGCTCCAAGGCGTGGAAGCCCGCGCCGTGGTGATTCGAGACGAAAAGGTGCAGGCCGTGGAGACGGCGCAAGGTTGCATCCATGCCCGCTTCGCGGTTCTCGCCAGCGGCGCGTGGGCGACTTCCTTGGCACCGCACGCGCGCGTCGAACCCGTACGCGGACAAATGATCTGTCTAGAAGCGAACCTGCCCATCGTGAGCCACGTCGTTTACAGTCAGCGCGGTTACCTCGTGCCGCGGCGCGACGGGCGCTTGCTCGCCGGTTCGACCATGGAACGGGTCGGCTTCGACAAATCGGTGACCGCACGCGGGCTGCACGAGATTACGCGCCATGCGTTGGAGATTTCGCCCGAGATTGGTAATCTTGCGGTGACCGACACGTGGGCCGGACTTCGCCCTCACGCGCCGGGCGATTGGCCGATCATCGGACCGGACGCACGCATTCAAGGGCTTCTCTACGCGACGGGCCACTACCGCAACGGTATCTTGCTCGCACCGATTACGGCGGAGATCATCGGCGCGTTGATCGACGAAGAGGAGCCTCTGCCGCTTGCCGGGGCTTTCGCTCCGCGTGATCCTGCTGCCGAACGATAGGGGAGAAAATGGTTCGCCAAGCATTGCTGATCATCGTCCTCATCGCGAGTGTCGCGTTCGACGCTCTGCCGCAAACTCCAGCGCCTTCGGCGCGCGAGATGTACGAAGAAGCGGCCAACTATGCGACGCGCCGCTTTCAGGAGTTCGACCAAAAGAAGCTCGCTTTCGATCGTCAGGTGTACGAAAAGACGCTGCAGGAACAGCAGGAACTGGCGCGCAAGCGCGCTGCCCAACTGAGCATGCGCGCCGACCTGCGTAGCGAAGACCTCTACTACTTGGGCCTGCTCTTCGATCTTGGCGGACAGCCAGAAGGGGCGCTCGATGCGCTCCGCCGCTTCTTGCGCGAAGCGCCTCAAGCGCCCGGCGAACAGCAGCAAACAGCGCGCGCCATCATCGCCGTCCACGCCGCGCAGCGCGAGCAGATCGAGGAAGCGGAAGAGATGTTGACCGAATATCGCAACCACGAGCCGCGCAAAGCGCCTGAGCTTCTCGCGCTCGAACGGACACTGGCTGCCGCGTGCTACAAGGCGAAGAAGAACGATTGCGCGTTGCGTCACGCGCGCGCGGCTTTTGAACTCGCCAAACAGCACCACGCCGAGTTCGATCAGGATCAGCGCGCTCGATTGCTGGTCGCCACCGCCGATGATCTGGCGATGATCTATGCGCTGGCTGACAAAAAGGCCGAAGTGCTCGCCATCTGGCGCGAGATGCAACGGTTCGGACTGACGCTGCCCTCTGCCGACCTGTTCCGCCAAGCGACGCGCCGTTTGAAAAGCTATGATGACCGGACGGCGGAAGACCTTTCCGATCCGGAGAAGGCCAGCGCGCCGATGAGCAACGCGCCGCTGGCTCCCGAGATCACCGCGGCTGAATGGCTCGGCACCAAACCGGTCAGACTCGCCGACCTGCGTGGGCGCGTCGTGTTGCTCGACTTCTGGGCCTACTGGTGCGGCCCCTGTTTGATCAGCTTCCCCAAACTGCGCGAGCTTCACCGCAAATACAACGCGCGCGGATTGACCATCATCGGCATG
>CAKZOF010000018.1 GCA_937135995.1 uncultured Pyrinomonas sp. | reverse complement strand
CAACCTCGGCGCGCGCTTGCATGGGTTGCCCACATTGCGGGCAGAAATTGGCTTCGCCGCGCACGGTCGCGCCGCAAGCCAGACACCGCCGAGAGATCACCGGGCGAGACATGGTGACACCGACGTTGAATCGAACCGCGTCCGCGCGAGTGCAGCCGACCGGACGCGCCGGCCGAGATCATCGAACGCATCTTTGGCGTCGTCCGAAAGACGAACTTCGGAAGATGCCGTTCCTCAAAAACGCAGACGCTTTATCCCGCTTAACGTCAACCGAACAGATGCGGCTCCGGGCTTTACACCCGGTGCATCGCGTTGAAGATATCTTCGCGCTGCGCGTAGATGCGCACGCCCAATCGTTCGCCCTCTTGCCGAAAGCGGTCGCGCAGTTGCTGGACCGAGTAGCGCGAGCGCGACGCATCAGCGATGAGCACCATGGCGAATTTCCCTTGCACCACCGTCTGGTTGATATCGACGATGCTGCACTCGGCTTCCGCCAAGATTTGAGCCACCGCCGCGACGATGCCAGGCCGATCGACGCCGAAGACCGAGATGACCAAACGATTGGAAGGACTCTGCCCCGGCGGCGTTTCGCGCTGCCCGTCGTCGGTCAACGGCGCGATGATGCGGTAAAGGTCCAGCACCAGCCGTTCGACCTTGTTCGCTTCGAGATCGGCGCCAAGGTTCTCGTAAACGGCGCGCGTGATGCGATAGATGAGTTCCTGATCGGCCATGTATCGGTTGCGTTCGGTCGCTTCAGTGTCTCCCGTCGCGCGCGGCGTGGCGCAGCTCATCAGCCGTGCGTTCGAGTTCTTCCGACGCGGTGGCGTCGATGTCCACACGATCGACGATGCCGATCACCGCCGCTTCGATCGCCATCTCTTGATTGCCGATGGCCGAACGAGCCGCTTTGCCGAAAGCGCACATGACGACTTCGCCGACGCCGGCACCGAGCCGGTCGGCGACGACCACTAGATTGCGCGTCGGTTCCTTGTCGAGATCGAGCGGGTGAACCAGCAAAAAGCGCACTCCTTCGAGATCGGAACTCTTTTTGGTGGCCCACACCGTGCCGATGACTTTGCCCAAAAACATATGCCGCTCGGCGACTGTTAGCGCGCTCTTGCTTGCTCTCCTCTGATGCCTCTTCCCGTGCGTCGTTGCAAACTCCGCTTGCGGAAATGACGCCCCTTCCGTACTGCCACGACGGAGCCCCCCGCTTCGGCGAACTTCGACCGCATTCGAGTCGGTCGGGGCGGTCCGTTCGCATCGAATCGTCGAAACGGCCTCCGCCTCAGATCTTGGCGAACACTTCGGCCGCTTCGCCCATGTCACGCGCCGCTGGCGTGATGATGGTGCGCGCGTTGACGTATATCTTCTCACCACGCTCGATGGCGCGGCGCACATCCTCTTCGCAAACGAATTCGACGGCGCGCCGCGCGCCGTTGGACGTGGCGCTCGGTGCGTCGCTTCGCGCCTGTTGCGCGTCCGCCCCGTTGCTCGGCGGTGGCGGCGAAGCGACCGATGCGGGTGGCTCCGCTTTTGACGGTTCGGGCGCCGTCGTGGCGACCTCTGCCGTCGGGCGCTCGACGCGACGGCGGGCGAGAAATCTATCGACGATGGCGGCGATCTGTTCGCGGTCGAGGGCGGGGGCGGGACCAGTGGGCACCGCCGTCTGCGCTTCCGTCGAGACCGGCACGACGCGCGCGCTGCCCACGGGCCGGATGCCGAAAGCGATGCGTTTGATATCCATCAAGTGGAGCGGCGAGATGTTGTCGGACGTGACGTTGCCGCCCCACGATCCGCACCCCAAGGTCATCGACGGCGGCAGCGCTGTGGAGAATCCGATCGCGCCGTGCGTGGTCGGCGAATTGACGATGATGCGCGAGGCAGGCATCTCCAGGCCGAACCGTTTGGCTGTCTCGCGCGAGCGCGTGTGAATGCCGACCGTGTGGCCCATGCCGCCGAAACTGAGTATCTCGTAGCAGAGTTGCGCCCCGCGTTCCACACCGTCGACGACGTAGAAGGCGAGAATGGGCGAAAGCTTCTCCATGGAGAGCGGATAGTCGCGCCCGACGCCGCCAACTTCGGCGACCAAACAGCGCGTGTTGGGCGGAACGCTCAGCCCGGCCATCTCAGCGATGACGCGCGCCGGTTTGCCGACGATCGCCGGGTTGAGCGTGCGTTGCGGCGTTGCCACCACGCGCGCCAGTTTGTCGGCTTCGTCCGCCGTCAGAAAATGTGCCCCTTGAAGCGTCAGTTGTTCGCGGACTTCGCGCGCGACGGGCGCATCGGCCACCACCGCCTGCTCGGACGAACAGATCGTGCCGTTGTCGAAACACTTGCCCGTTAAAATGTTCTGCACAGCTGTCGCTACGTCCGCCGTGCGATCGACGAAGACGGGGACGTTGCCCGGCCCGACGCCAAAGGCCGGCTTGCCCGAGGAGTAGGCGGCGCGCACCAATCCGATGCCGCCTGTTGCCAAGATGAGCGCCGTCAGCTTGTGCTTCATCAAAGCTTCGGTGCCTTCGATGGTGGCCGTCGTCATGCACCCGATGGCCTCGGGCGGCAAGCCCTCCTTGACGGCGGCCTCGCGCACGACACGCACCGTCTCGTTGATGCAGTTAACGGCGGAAGGATGCGGCGAAAGGACGACGGCGTTGCGCGACTTGATGGCGATCAAACACTTGAAGATGGCCGTCGAGGTCGGATTGGTCGAAGGGATGATGGCGGCGACGACGCCGCGCGGACTAGCGACTTCGATGATCTCGGCGGTTTCGCGAACGACGCCCACCGTGCGCATATTGCGGAAGTAGTTCCACACGTCCTCGGCGGCGAAACGGTTCTTCTCGCGCTTGTCGGCGGGAATGCCGTAGCCCGTCTCGGCGCTCGCCATCTCGCCCAGCCGCGCCGCTTCGCGCAAGGCAGCGCGCGCCATGGCTTCGCAGATGCGATCGATGGTCGCCTGATCAAAACCGGCAACGCGCTTTTGCGCTTGATGCGCGGCTTCCACCAGATCGCGTGCCTCTTGAACGGATTTCAGATCTTTATGAACCGACATGACACGCCTCCGTTTCTGCCGGATCGTGACGGCGACTTCCACTCTCGCGCCGTGTCGAAGTCCTCGATCAGTCGGCCGCTTCGCTTCGTCGCGGCACGCCCTCTCAGCGCGGAACGTCTGTTCTCGGGTTGACGCTGCACCCGATCAGCCATCTTCCTCGTCGTTCGGTGGACCGACTACCGCCGCAGTCATCGCGCTCGTTCGTCTATGCTACTTGTTCTTCTCTTTGTTGTTCTCGCGCGCGCCGGACTGCAGCGACCGGCCCGTTTCGCCTTCGGTGAGTTGCGCCTGCCCGCCGCCCTGCAGCGCGCGCTCGTCGGGGCTGTAGCCGACGCGCCCGTTGCGCGGCAAGATGCGCTCCACCTCGACGTGCGGGCGCGGAATGACGTGCACGCTGACCAGTTCGCCCACGCGCCGCGCCGCGGCAGCGCCGGCGTCGGTGGCCGCTTTGACCGCGCCAACATCGCCGCGCACGAAGACCGTCACGTAACCGGCGCCGATGTACTCTTTGCCGATCAATTGAACGTTGGCCGCTTTGACCATCGCGTCGGCGGCTTCCACGGCACCGACGAACCCTTTGGTCTCCACCATGCCGAGTGCTTCGAGAGGCATCTTTCTCGCGTCTCCTGTTACGTTGTAGAAGTTAAAATCTTGCTCTCCATGCCGAGCTTGCAAACCAAACGTAGCACCGTCGCGCGGCGGAAATCAAGGGACGGCGCGCCCGCGTTCATCACGGTTTATGATTGACAGACAAACAGTTGGGGCGCTATAGTCGCTACCGACCACGATTGGGGTTCAAGCGCGCCGTTGGCCGATAGGTGCCAAGCGCGGCGAGAGACCATCACAAAACCTTTAAGTGCCACGTGACTCTGAACCTTTCCGAAGGCCGTCCCGCCGAGGAGAAGCCGCGAGCTGGAGACGCGACGCTTGGCGAGAGGTTGCGACGCGCACGTGAAGCGCGAGGCCTGACGTTGCACGACATCTCGAACGAGACGCGCATCTCAGTTCGCAATCTCGAAGCGATCGAGAGGAACGATTTCAAGAAGCTGCCCGGCGGCATCTTCAACCGCAGCTTCGTGCGCGCCTATGCGCGCGTGGTCGGATTCGACGAACATGAAGCGGTCGAACTCTACTTGCGCGCCGCGCGCGAGCAGGGCATCCCGCTCGATGATGTTCCGCCGCTACGCTCTTCCACCGTTTACACCGACGGGCAAACATCCTCTTCATCTTGGCCAACGATCATCCTGAGCATCGTCGTGCTGGCGATCCTTTCGCTCGGCATCTACGCGGCGCTCCACTGGTATCAACGGCGCACGGCGGCCCACACCGCGCCCGAAGCTTTGCCCACGCCGACGCCCGCTGCCTCGCTGGCGGGGCAGACTGGTCCACCTCCGGCGGCAGCTTTTCGCGTCGAGATACGCACCAAGAACGAACAGGTGTGGATCCGCGCGCGCGCCGACGATGGTGAAGCCGCGGAAGCTATTTTGCGCCCGAACGAGAGCAAAGAGTTTCAGCCGGAACGTCGCTTGCAGATCGAGTTCTCGCGCAGCAAGCTCGGAGCGTTCGAAGTGCTGGTCAACGGGCGCCCGACCCAAATTCAGCCGACGATTGAAAAAGGCCTCGCACAGCTTGTGATCGTGCGTCCCGAGTCGTCGCCCTGAGGCGCGAGCCTCCTTTTGCACGCTCGCACGTCTCCCCAAGACGAACCATCGCCAGCAGGCCGAGGGATGACAGCGTTGATCAGGCGTCGCCGCTGTTCGCTCGCACGTTTCTGCCGCGAGCGGGTCGGCGCGCCTCTTGCTTTTGCTCGTAGTTGTTGATACCTTCTGCTGTTTAAATCAGCGAAAAAACGGTTTCAAGGGGAAAGGATGCTGACGCCCGATCTGAGCGAAGGGTTGACGTTCGATGATGTGCTGCTTGTTCCGGCGCGTTCCGACGTGCTGCCGGCCGAGGTCGATACCTCGACGCGCCTGACGCGCACGATCCGTTTGCAGATTCCACTCTGTTCGGCGGCGATGGATACGGTGACGGAAAGCCGTTTGGCGATCGCTATCGCGCAACAGGGTGGCATCGGCGTCATCCATCGGAATTTGGCGATCGAGCGGCAAGCCGAAGAGGTGGATCGGGTCAAGCGTTCTGAATCGGGCATGATCGTTGATCCGGTGACGATCAGGCCGGACCGACCCGTGCGCGAAGCGCTGGCCGTCATGGAGCGATACAAGATCAGCGGTGTGCCCGTGGTAGACGAAGAAGGGTATTTGGTCGGCATCATCACCAACCGCGACTTGAGGTTCGAGACGCGGCTCGACATCCCGGTGGCCGAAGCGATGACGCCGCAGCCTCTGATCACCGTTCCGGTCGGCACGACGCTCGAACAGGCCAAGGCCGTGTTACAGAAGCACCGCATCGAGAAGTTGCCGGTGGTCGATGAGAACCGCAAGCTCAAGGGGTTGATCACGGTCAAGGATATTCAAAAGGCGATCAAATATCCGAACGCGGCCAAGGATGAGCTGGGCCGGTTGCGCGTGGCGGCCGCCATCGGCGTGACGGGCGATTTCAGGGAGCGGGCCGATGAACTGGTCCGGGCGCGCGTCGATTGCTTGGTGATCGATACCGCACACGGCCACTCGACGCGCGTCATCGATGCCGTGCGCGAGATCAAACGCCGTCATCCGGAAGTGCCGCTCGTCGCCGGCAACGTTGCGACCGCCGAAGCGACGCGCGAGTTGATCGAAGCCGGCGTCGATGCCGTCAAGGTTGGGGTCGGTCCCGGAAGCATATGCACAACTCGAGTCGTCACCGGTGCTGGCGTCCCGCAATTGACGGCGATTCACGATTGCGCCATGGCAGCACGCGGCACGGGCGTGCCCATCATCGCCGACGGCGGCATCAAGTTTTCCGGCGACATCGCCAAAGCGATCGCGGCTGGTGCCGATGTGGTCATGATCGGTTCGCTGTTTGCCGGCACCGAAGAGGCACCGGGCGAATTGATCCTCTATCAGGGAAGAACCTTTAAAGCCTATCGCGGCATGGGCAGTTTGGGCGCGATGAGCGCCGGACCTTCGCGTGACCGTTACGGGCAGGAGGGCGCGGAGACCGAAGCCAAGCTCGTGCCGGAAGGGATCGAAGGACGCGTGCCATACAAGGGCACACTCGCTGACATGGTGACGCAACTCGTCGGCGGATTGCGCGCTGGCATGGGCTACACTGGTTGCCGAACGATTCAGGAGCTACAAGAGAAAGCGCGCTTCGTCAAGATCAGCTCGGCTGGTCTGCGCGAGTCGCACGTTCACGATGTGATCATCACGAAAGAAGCGCCGAACTACCGTTTGGAGTGAACCGTCGGCTCGACCCCTTGCCCCGCCTGCTGCTTCGCCGCGCATGTCCGAAGTCTTCATCATCGCCAACCCTTGTGCGCGACGCGCTGCGAACCGGCGCCGGGCAGCGGTCGAAGCGCTCGCCGCAGCGCTCGCGCGACGTGCGCGCGTCGTCGCCGTCCACTGGACCAGCGGACCGGGCGAAGCGACTCGCTTGGCTGCCGAAGCCGTGCGCTCCGGCGCAACAACGGTGGTCGTGGCTGGCGGCGACGGCACCGTCAACGAAGCGCTGCAATCTTTGATCAGCGCTGGCGTGCGACTCGCCGTTTGGCCTATGGGCACGGCCAACGTGCTCGCGCGGACGCTCGCTCTGCCCACGGAGACGGAGCGTGCCGCCGCGGCCATCGTCGAAGGACGAACAGAGAAGGTCTATCCGGGCGTGGCCATTGATGAGCGAACGGGTGCGCGTCGCTACTTCCTGTTGATGGCAGGCATCGGTCTTGATGCGTCGGTGGT
>CAKZOF010000017.1 GCA_937135995.1 uncultured Pyrinomonas sp. | reverse complement strand
AACAACCGACGGCGGAGATGCTTTGGTGGTTAGCGGGCGTGGAATCCGGTCAGCGAAACGTTGGGCAAACAAAGCATTAGGAGAAATAGCCAAAAAACAGGCGCGATGCCAGAAGGGCTCGCGCCGCTGGCGTAAGCTGCAACGCGCCCGCGCCAAGATTAGCGCGCGGGTCAAGCGCCAGGTGCGCGACCTGCGCCACAAAGGCACGCGCAAGGTGGTCGAGTTCTGTGAACGCCACGAGGTGGGAAACCTCTACATCGGCAACCCGGACGGCGTGCGAGCAAGAAACGCTGGCCGGCATCACAATCAGCGTATGTCCCAGTGGGAGTACGGGCGGGATATTGATTACCTAAAACACAAATGTGAGCAGAGCCGCATCATGTGCTTCACCGGTACGGAAAGGGGAACCTCCAGCCGGTGTCCTGAATGCGGCCATCGCCAGCGGCCCAAGGGCCGTGAGTGGGTGTGCGGCGCCTGTGGTTTTCGCGGCCACCGCGATGTGGTCGGGAGCACGAACATGCACGTCATCGCCTACAACGAGAAGATCGCGTTCCCCCAGAGGATCACGTATCTACGACCCGGCCCCGTCAAGGGGTCTGGGGGCGGGATGAAGAACCGCCCTCGGTCGCAAGAGCCGGAACGTAGTAGTCGCCCGGACACGGGCCACGGGAGTCCGCTTCCGTGTTGTCTAGGCGAGTCGGCGGGTCAACCACCTGCCGCAGCCTCGTGCTGCGCCAGGGCCTCGCAAGAGGCAGGCCACACCGCGGGAATCGCCTAGAAGCCCGCCCCCTTTAGGGGACTGGGAGTGTCACGTAACCGATGAGGTTCGATCCGATCAGATAGGCTGCCACGTTGACGCTGAAGAAATAGATTGCCGTCGCCAATCCGCGCAAGTTGGCACCTGCTATCTCCGTCGCATCGGCGGCAGCCGCTCCCAACCATGAGAGTGCTAGAAAGAGCAGCACGCCGTTTGCAAGCAGGATCAGCGAGGGGCTAGCTGCAGTGAGCCACAAAAACCAGAACGGCACCGAGAGCAAGGAGACGAGAGCACCATAGAGCATCCTGCCGCCTCTGCCGTGCTGCCGAAATAGATCGGCGATCTTGCCGCCGAAGAGCGTTGCCGGGACTCCCGCGACGAGCGTCAGCAGACCACCCCAAAGACCGATGGTCCTCAACTCGAAGCCATGGAGGCGCGTGTAGAAAGTTGCGCCCCAGATCGACAGGTTGTTGGTTGCTAGTCCCAAAAGGGAGTAGCCTAAGCAAAGCAGCACGAAACTCTTCTGCGAGATGAGATAGCGCCAGTTCTTGCGTGAGGGAAGCGTTTCGACGTCGGCGATGTGGTCCCCGCGTTCGGCGGTCCGCTCATGGCGCCGGCCTTCCTTCGGCAGGTCCATTTCAACAGCAACCTCGTTCGTGCGAACCGGCTCGCGGAGCGAAGCGACCAGCACAGCAACCAAAACACCCGGGAAGCCCAGTATGTAGAATGCCGCTCGCCACCCGTACAACTCTCCCAGCAAGCCACCCAAAAAGGCCGCCGCCCCCGCTCCCAGAGCAATTCCCGTCGAATAGATACTTACCACCGTCGCTCTTTTCGACGGAGGGAAATAATCGGACAAAAGCGATACCGCTGCTGGTCCAAGTGTGGCTTCTCCTATTCCGACGAGCAATCGACAGAAGAAGATGCTTCCGAAATCCCACGCCAGTCCGGTTAGGCCCGTAAACAGACTCCATAAAGCGAGACCAACGGCGATGATCTTCACTCTCGAAAACCTGTCGGCCAATCTCCCGAAGAATATTCCGAGCGTGGTGTAGAAGATGACGAAAGCCGTTGTGCCGAGCAGCGAAAGCTGGAGGTCGCTAAAAGCAAACTCCCTTTTGATCAATGGAAACAGGTAGAGGATGATTGTACGGTCGAGGAAGTTCAACACGTAAACCAGCGTCAGCAGCGACAAAACGTACCAAGCGTATAGATCAGCTCTCTTTCTCATCGTCGCATCTGCGGGTGAGAGACATGAATTCGAGTCGGAGGGCTAAATTTCTGGAACGAGCCTTCCGCACCGCCGCATCTGCAAGCGAAAAACACCATCTTGGACCGCCAAGCTCTGGTACCAACGGCCTCTTTCTCGCTGCATGATGTCTGACTCTCGTCATTGAATGCGGCATGATCGGCCTGCCCGCGGTCGATGGCGTTCGATAACCATCTCATGAACGGCCCCCCTTCGGCAGTCAAAAGAGACCTAGCCATGATGGATCGCGGCGGAGTTTGCAATTCTACTCGATCTCTGCACCATAAGCACCTTACTAAAAAGGATCAGACGTAGCTGACCG
>CAKZOF010000016.1 GCA_937135995.1 uncultured Pyrinomonas sp. | reverse complement strand
GGGTAAGGGAAGAAAAGAGAGCGCGCCGGCAACGACACGTTCGGATCGGGATCGTTGATCGCTGCAGGTTTCGGCCCCGGCAGCGGTTGGTTCAAATCGCGCAACGTCATCAGGTGAGTGCCTTTGCTTCCGACGTAACTTATTTCGGCGAGCCAGTCGCGCCCGAACTGCCGCTGCACTCCGAGGCTCCATTGCTGCATGTAGGGCGTGCTGGCGTCTGGGTTCGCGGCGCGAAGTTGCACGCGGCGCACATCGACGTTGGCCGGTGAAAGCGTATCAGCAGCGAACCCGGTGCTCAGCCGAAGCGCCGGCGTGAGCGTGTCGCTTGTGAAGTTGTAGTTAACGAAAAACGGCGGATTGAGTGCTAGCTGATCTTCTGATCCGATGCGATCGAGCAGATTGTAATAGATGCCGTAACCGCCGCGGATCACCCAGGATTCGGTCGGTGAATAGGCAAAGCCGAAGCGCGGCGCGAAGTTCAAGTGATCGGGGCGGACCAGCGCGCGGTCGCGCAGCGCGCCGTCGCGGGCAATGCGTAGCGCGGCCAGCGCCTCCTGCGGCGTGCGCGCGCGCCGGGCAGCTTCCGGATCGAAATTTACCAAGCGGTTGTTCTGCTCGTAAGCTGGCGAGCCGAAGTCGTACCGCAGACCGAGGTTGAGCGTCAGACGCGGCGTCGCCTTCCAATCGTCCTGGATGAAGAACGCATACATGTAGCGGCGCTGGTTGACGATGACGACGTTGGCGAGCGCAGCGTTGCGCGCCCAACCGACCAGAAAGTCAGCCAATGGCGCGCCCGTGCCGGCAAGACCGCCGGCAAATTGCGTGTAGCTTCCGTCGAACCCGACGCGCCCGCGCGTCGCCGGAACGTCGAGGTAATCGAGGCGCAAGGGCCACATCACGTCCGCGCCGAAGCGTAATGTGTGCGTGCCGCGCGTCCAAGCGAGCGTGTCGGTGAATTGGAACTGCGTCGAGTGCTGGAATTTCGGTAGGAAATCCGGCGACCCGAGACGCGGACTAAAACCGGAGATGACCACGCCGGGAACTCCGCCCTGAACTTCCTGATTGTTCGGGATGCCCGGGATGTAGTCGCTCGACGAACCTTGTCCGAAAGGTTCTTGCACGCCGTCGGCGCGTGCGCGCGCGTAGCCGAAACGGAATTGATTAACCAGCGTCGGCGAGAGCACTGAATTCCACCCGACGGTGAGCGAGTGGCTGATGATATCGTTCTTCCCCCATGCCGAGGTGTCGGTGCCGTCGGCGATGCCGCCGAAGAAGCCGGGAACGAAGCGGTTACGTTTGCTGTACACGTACCTTCCGAAAAGATCGTTGTTCGCGTCGAGGCGCCAGTCGAGACGTGTGGTGAGTCGATCTTGATCGTCGGAGATCGCCGGCGTGCGCGCGAAGTTGTTGGCGCGTGCGGGCAAATTCGGAAGCGGCCACAAAGACGCCAAACGTGCGGCCACCGGATCGATGTTCACGATGCGATTGCCGGGAAACGGTTGGCGGATGAAGCGCGGATTGAGCGGCGAGGCGGGCTGCGACGGATCGAAGCGCGGATTAGCGACTTGCGTGCGCGGGTCGAAGATCTGGCCGCGACGTACGAACTGGCCCGATGGAGTGCCGTCGGGATTGAGGATGGGAACGCGCTGCCCGTTGAAGAGAAGCTCTTCGCCGAGCGAGGCCGAAAAGTCTCCGTTGCGCTCGACCGCGAGCGGCACCGTCGCGATGCGCAGCACGCCTTGCCGGATACGCGTCGCTTCGTAGTCGGCGAAAAAGAAGGCACGATTCTTGATGATCGGCCCGCCGAAGTTGCCGCCGAATTGATGTTGATTGCGTTGCGGTTTGCTCCGCCCCAGACGGTTCGAGAAGAAGTCGTTGGCATCGAAGACCTTGTTGCGGAAGTATTCGTAGGCGAGCCCGCGAAACTGATTGGTCCCCGATTTAGTCGTCACGACGATGACGCCGCCGGCGGCGCGTCCCGTGTCGGCGGAGTATTGTGCCGTGATCACTTTGAATTCGCCGATGGAATCCACCGACGGGCGCACGACCTGCGTCGAGAATTCCTGCACGTTGGTCGAGATCGAATTGTTATCTTGCCCGTCAAGGATGAAGTTGTTCATCAACGAGCGCGTGCCGTGAATGTTGACGCCGCCGGTGCGCCCTGAAGCCGTGCCGCCTGCCTGCTCGGTGTACGGGTCGCCTTGCGTTCCGGCAACCTGCACGAGCAGATCATCCCAAGTTCGCTGCGTTAGCGGCAGCGTCGTGATGCGCCGATTATCGACCGTGTTGCCGAGCGATGCATCGTCGCGTTGCAAGGACAAAGGCTCATCAGTGATGGTGACCACTTCGGTCATCTGTCCAACGGCCAGTGTGAAATCGAGACGCGCGCGTTGGCCGACGAATAGTCTGAACTCCGGGCGCGTCTCGCGACGAAAGCCAGCGCGTTCGACGGTGATCGAGTAGAGGCCGGGCCGCAAGTTGGTGAAAGAGTAGTAACCATCTTCGCCGGTCGCGGTCTGCGCGGAGATGTTGGTCTCCAAATTCGTGAGCAGGACGCTTGCGCCGGGCACGGCGGCGCCGTTGGCGTCCGTGACCAAGCCGGTCAAAGAGGCCGCATCGACCTGTGCGCTTACGCGGTCGCGCGCGGCGAAGAGCACGAGCAGCAGCGCGACGTAAAGCGCGAGGCAAGAACGAACAGAGCGAGAGCAGATGATCATCGATTTCATTTTCGGGTTCGCCGTCTGCGCGCATCGAATCGAGTGCGCGTCGCTTCTGGGATGAAGAATTTCCAAGCCTCGATCTT
>CAKZOF010000015.1 GCA_937135995.1 uncultured Pyrinomonas sp. | reverse complement strand
GCCCTGGCGGCCATGCTGAACTTTCGCTGGCTGGAGCGGCTGGCGGCCGGCCTGGATCCGGCGCGCGGCGCGCGGCGATGACGGCGTAGATGGCGACCGCCACTGCCGTAATGAGGCACAGACCGGCCGCAAAGCGCGCGACTTCCGGCGGGAGCGGAGCCTCGGGAGCGATCTGCAGCAGCTCTCGATAAAGACGCCACAGCGCGATGTTGAAGACGAAGCCGGTCGCAAACGCCATCAGGAAGAAGACGGCGGCGAGTTTTCTCGGAATCCCGAGGCTCATCATGATCGGCAGCACGAGCGAACCGACCATGATGATCGCGCCGAGTCCGGTGAGCGAAGTGAAAAGTATCGCCGTTACGGCCATCAATCCGGCAGCGACGATCATCGGGCGATCGCCGCCGTATTCCGCCGCGCGTTTGATGATCTCTTCGGCGATGCGTGTCTGAATCATCACGCGCCCGAGCATCGCGCCAGCAAAGACGGCGACATAAGCGGGCGCGAGTTTGACGGCCCCGGCAGCGATCACGTCATTGAGGATCACCGGGAGCGGCGCGCCGACCAGCGCGGCCACCGCGACAGCCATCGTCGGCACGGCGATGAGCGCAGGGACGACGCGCGCGAACATCAACGCCGCAAACAGCGCGAAGATCAACAGCAGCAATATTCCGAGCATAAACTTTCACCGGCGAGAACGCACGTCCGAACACGCATGTTCGCGCTAGCTTTCGACCCCGACGAGGGAGAACGACGCGCGAAAACGTCTTTCCGCAGCCGTCGAGCGCCAGAACCGCTTCGCTCGCGGCGAGAAGGTTCAATTGTTGAGCGCAACGGATTGTAGAAGATTTCCGCCGCTCGGTCCGCCCAACACGAAACTAGCCTCATAGTTGACGGTGCCGCCCGGCGCGACCGAGAAACTGTAATATCTGATGTTCGATCCTGCCGACACGACCGTGCTGCGCCAGACGCCGTCGCTACCTCGATAGGCAATGGCAGCGCTCGCCGAAGGATTTGCTTTCAGGTTGACTGAAAGTTGGCGCGTTCTCGTCCCCGTGTTAGTCACTTTTCCCCTGACGACGTAGACCACCCCCCAGTTTCCGAGGTTCGGGTATTTCCCTTCACCATCCGAACGGGCGAAAGGATCGATCCGTCCCCAACCTGGCAAGTCGAAGGCGAACATGTCACTAGCGACGGCGTTTGCGTTGTTCGCCGGGCCGATGTTCGTGTACCAACCGTTGGCGCGAACCACAGAACTGCCGTACGCGCCCGCGTTCAAATCGTAGTTCGGGTAACTGACGGCGAGAACGCCCGCTGGGTCGCTGTCGCCGATGACGAAATCGAGGTCGGCAGCGATGGCCATCGTGTTCGGATTGAGTCCCTTGTAAACGCGCGCTTCGTGCGTCCCGTCCGGCTCAATGCGCTGTACGTATCCGATGTATCTCGTCGAACCATCGAGCGCGCCAAAGCTGCGATAAGCGATGTGATTGATGGTCACGCCGCCGCCATCGACGCTGAAATCGACGACGCCGCTGAAGAACGTATTGTTGGCGACCGCCGCATCACGACGCAGCAACCACAGCACGCGCCCCGGCCCGACCGTATAAGAAGCGCCCGGCGTCGAGTAGTTGCCGAACATCTGGGCGAAGGGCTGACCACCCTGCGTGCTCGCTTCGAACCCGCTTCCCTGAACCGTAACCGTCACCGAAGTCGAGTTCGGGTTGTAGAGCTGTATGCCGTAGCCGATGGTGAAGCCCGTCCGGTTGAGGTGTTCAAAGTAGCATCGCTGTTTGCCTTGCACGCCGGTGGCACGCATGATGGCGGCATCACCATAGTTGCTGTCGCCGAGATCGGCAGTGGTGATCTGTTCGGGATTATTGACGTAGATCAGAGCACGCCCGCCACCTTGAACGTACCTGAGTTCGGGAACGGTCGCCCCCTTCGTTTCGACGAGCGGGATCAGCGCGATCGAGACGATGAAAACCAGTGCCGACCATCCGTTCGTTACGCAAACGCCCCATTCTTTTCTCATGCAGCCTCCTGCGACGCGTCGGAAACTTCATCGAGCGACCGTGAGGCCGAGCGCACGAACGTGCGCTCGGCCTCACGCGAAGAGTGCCTAGAACGTGTATCGCACGACGAGTTGGATGAGACGCGGGTTGTTACCCTGCGTGGTGACCTGCCCGAATCCGGGCGAGGCGTTCGGGTTGTTCGCCAAGTTCGGCACCGGCGCGATGTTGACGTTGGATGCTGGCGTCCCGAATACGACGAAGTTGAATGCATTCAGGAACTCCGCCCGCAGTTGCAGTTTCTGCCGCCCTTCGTTCCAGAAGAAGTTCTTCAGCACGGACAGATTGACGTTCTTGTAGGTATCGCGCCGCACATCATCGTAGGTGCGCGCCGCATTGCCGAACTGAAAGTCCGGCGGGATGGCGAAGGCATCAGTGTTTATCACGGGCAAGCCGGCACGCGCATTTTGCCGGTACTTCGAACCGGACAGTTCCGCGCTGATGCCGGGCACGCGGTCAGGCCGCCGCGTGGCGTTGCCGATGCCAGCCAATCCCGACACGGGGAAACCGGTGGCGACGATCTGGAAGGGAGAGCCGGATTGATAAAAGATCGAACCGCTCACCTGCCAGCCACCGACGAAGAGGTTTGCCAAACCGTTTAGGTCGCTGGCAAAACGCCGCCTGCGTCCGAACGGCAACTCGTAGGTGAAGTTGACGGTCAGGCGATGTGGCACGTCGAGCGTCGAGTAGGAATATTCCTGTGGGAAGCTGTAGATGTCCTCGACCGAGGTCGGATCGGTGAAGGCCGCGCCGTTGCCGACGCCGCCCGTATCCAGCAGTTTAGACCAGACGTAGTTGACCACTGCCGAAAGGCCGTCGCTGAACCGCTTCTGCAGGTTGACGACGCCCGCATGATACGTGCTGAAGCCCATGTGTGGGCGGAAGAGCGTCACTGACTGGTACTGCGGAAACGGACGTAGAAGCTGTGCGCGCGGCACGTTGGCTGCGTTGAGCGCCGTTCCCGGCAACAATCCGGCAAACGGGTTGGGCACCGACTGCGTGAAGAACTGCGCCACGCTCGTGCAGGCGGCGTTGGGATTGGTGGAGGTCGGACACGATCCTGGCACTCCGACGCTAGCGCGCGCGATGTCGAGGTAGAAAGGCGGTAACTGGTTCAAGTTCAACCCTTGAATGGGCAGGCGCACACCGCGACTGCCAACGTAGCCGACGTCGAGCACGAGGTTGCGCGCCAGCTCTCGCTGGATCACCAGATTCCATTGCTGGTTGTAAGCGGTGCGCCTCCTCGGTTCGACGACGATCACCGAGTCGCCGAGTCTGGTTCGAGCGCCGAGCGCCGTTCCCGTCGGACGGGACAGTCCGGCCGGAAATGGGTTGGTCAAAAAGACCGTCGAAGGCCCGACCTGCGTCGTGCTGGACGTTTGCGTCAGCGTCGTGCTGAAGTTGACGCTCTGCGCGCTTGGCGCTTCCAAAGACAACGGCAGGTAGAAGATGCCGTAACCGCCGCGCAACGTCGTCTTGTCGTTGATGCTATAGGCAAAACCAAGACGCGGCGCGAAACGGTTTCGGTTGGCGCGCGTCTGCGGCCCATCGACGAAGCTGAGCAATCCGCGAAGATCGGTGAAGTTCGGGCGAAGGCGTTGCACCACCGGATCCGAGGGTTGCGGAACGTTTCCGGCCAAAGGCGACGGAGCCGCAAGATCGAAGTTGGTGATCAATCCGTGCGATTCAGCCGTGCCCGTTTCGATGTCCCAACGCAGGCCCAGATTCAACGTCAAGTTTCGCCGTACCTTGTAGTCATCCTGGAAGAAGGCCGCCGCATAATGCTTGTAGATGCTGATCGGCGCGACCGATTCGAACGAACCGCTCGTGGGAAGACCCAACAGAAAAGACGCCAACGACGAACCAGCTGCGTTGACGGGCGAAGGGGTTACACCCGGGTTCGGCCCCGCCGTGAATCCACGCGCAAATGTGAAGTTGCCCGTCGGATCGAAGAACTGGAACGGATAGAAGCGGTACAAGCGGTATTCGGCACCCGTCTTGATGCTGTGCGCGCCGCGAAGAACAGTCACCGAATTGGCCACCATGTGCGTGTCGCGCGGTTGGTCATTTCCCGCGCCGCCGATCGTGCCGCTGGTGATCTCGCCAGCCAGCGTGGCTCCCTGCGCCCCGCCACCGATGGTAAAGTTGGGGAATTTGAGCACCGGCGCCGCGTTTCGGATGTAGGCTGGCAACCCCAACACCGTCGGATCGAAGCCTAGGCTGGCCGGAATTTGGTTAGCATGCGCGCGCGTGTAGCCGTAGCGAAG
>CAKZOF010000014.1 GCA_937135995.1 uncultured Pyrinomonas sp. | reverse complement strand
GGCACCTTTGCCAACGCCGCTCGACGTGAGCGGACTGGTCGAGATGACCGGCGGGAGAAACTTCTACGCGACCGAAGGGGATTTCGATTCGCTTTTTCGCACAATGGCCGAGGAGATCAGTGCAGCCTATGTTTTAGCGTTTTATCCGCCGGAAGAGAAACGGCGCGACGGGCGCTTTCATGCGATTCGCATCGAAGGGCCGCGCGGTCTTCGTCTCCGTCAAAGTCGAACCGGGTATCGCTTCGATCCGGCAACCAGACGGCTCGTTCAGTAGCATCATGAAGGCGCGCGCGACCCTCTTCCCGAATCTTCAGGTATCCTGTTATCCTCTCAGTAGTTGAAGTCCTCCTCGTCTTCATCCTCCTCGAAATCGTACTCTTCATCCCCTTCCTCGACGAGGTCGAGTTCGACCGGATCAAGCCCGACGATTTCCAACTCGGCCCCGCATTCTTCGCAGGAGATGATATCCCCCTTGTCCATGTCGAGATCGACGTGGACTTCGGCATCGCACTCAGGGCAAATTCCTGTGGGCACTGTCCTTTTTCACCTCCGGTACGTTGCTGATGATGTCAAGAGGCACACCCACCCCGTGGGGAGACCTCCAGCATGAGAACGTTTCATGCGCCGCACACACTCTACCCACCTGCCAACGATTTTGCAATAGCGCTCGCCTTGGCCTCTGCGGCACGCGGCTCGCGCGTCGGACACGCAAGGGAGACGAGCGTCTGCGGCAGCGAAAGATGCGCGATCATCCGCTGTTTTGCTGCCGTTTCGCCTGAAACGGGTCAGCGCGCAAGATGGCGCCGCGCCTGTTCAGCTTCAGGCGTGTGCGGATAACGGCGTACGAGTTCGCGCCAACCGGCACCGTCGTACCGAAATCTTCGCTCCCTCGCATCCCATACGAACCGGACGCCCTGCCGGTTGTAACGGTCGAGTCCGACGTAGTTCATGAAGTAGCTGTGCGCCGGAGCGCTGGTGGCGGCCATCTCCGCCGGATTCAATCTGCCGAGCGCGTCGCGTGAAAGGTCCTCGGCGGCACGTTCGGCCGCTTCTGCCAGCAAGAACAACACGGCAGGTCTGTGGGGCGAACGCGCGAAATGGCGCAGAAAGAGTTGCGCGCGCGCGATGCGGTCGAAGCCGCGAGAAGCGCGAATTAGGTTGAACAAGCGCTGATCGTCACCAGCGCGGAACGGCGAGGCGAGGGCGTCCCTTTGCACCCACCCGCGCGTGCGGCGCGTGACGGCGACACGCTCGAACAACACACCCTCAGCCATCCGGCGTGGGCCGAGCAACTGCACCACGCGCCCGCGCCCGAGACGACGAACCAACGTAGCAGCAAGGCTCGGTTCGGCGCGCAACGCCGCTAGCCGTTCATCAATGACGACGGCTTCGTTGCCGCGCAGCAGCGACGGATGTCGGCGCTGCGCGCGTCCGTCGAGAGCCGCGGCAAGCCAGACGAGCAACGCCAGCAAAACGGACAAGACGCGAAGCGATACCCCTGCCCTGCTAGCGCGTGCCCCTGAGTTCATCACGAGCAACGCAAATAAAACGGACAAGACGCGAAACATTTTCCCTCCTTTCCTCCACGTTGCACGAACAAGCGGTTTCCGCCCGCGACGGCGAGGATCAATCGCGAACAGGAGTTCAACCCGAAGCGATTTCAGTACGAGGGCACTCGCGCCAGTGCGCTCGAAGCAGCTTCGGCACAAGGTCGATCGCCTCGCCGTTCGCGATGCGACGGACACGGATCGGCGACCAAAGCAGACCATCAATGACGCCGGACGGCGTTCACGTCGCCTTGTTGTCGCGGAAGTGAAGATGCCGTCAACGGCATCGGATTGCACGCACGTAGTTCGACAACCGCGCGTGATGAAGATGGCAGATGGCGACGGCCAGAGCGTCCGCCGCGTCGTGAGGGCGCGGCACCTGCTCCAATTTGAGCAGCACGCGCACCATCTCTTGCACTTGCGTTTTCTCCGCCGCGCCGTAGCCGACGATGGTCTGCTTGATGAGGCGC
>CAKZOF010000013.1 GCA_937135995.1 uncultured Pyrinomonas sp. | reverse complement strand
AAAGGAGCCGCTTCTGTTCATTCAACTGTTCGGCGCAAGAGCGCCAATGCGCTAGGTGCGTTTCGAAGGCACCGCTGGTCGTTTGGTCGAGTTCGCCATCTAGGTAGGCAGCGATCTCCTGTTCCCAACGGCAGGCTCTTCTTTGCACGTTCGATTTCACCCTTGATCGCTCCGCCATGCTTTCCTGTGATCTTCGATCTGCGGCCAGCTCCCTGATCGCTCTCAACCGGGTTTCACCCTTGATCGCTCTGCTATGCTTCCGTGATCCCGCGTTCGATGAACATCCGCCGCATCATCTCGCGCGCACGGAAGATGCGGTTCTTCACCGTCCCGAGCGGCAGTGCCGTCACTTCGGCGATCTCCTCGTAGGAGAGATCATGCGCGTGGCGAAGGATGATGAGTTCGCGGTAAGCTGGCGGCAGTTGATCGACAACCGCTTCGATCTCGGCGCGGCGTTCATTCCGCTCGCGCTCCTGCTCGGGATTGAGAGCCGAGCTGCGCAGATGTCTTTCGCGCCTTTCGACCTCTTCGCGCGCGTCGCGCGCGGCCACGCGGCGCAGGTGGTCAATGGCGGCGTTGTGCGCGATGCGGTAGATCCAGGTCGAGAATTTGTACTCGGCGCGGTAACGTCCCAAAGAGCCGTAAACTTTGATGAAGACTTCTTGCGCGAGATCGAGCGCCGCATCGTAGTCGCCGACGATGCGATAGACGTAGGCGATGATTGGGCGTTGGTAGCGGCGCACCAACTCCGCGAAACTCTCTTCGCGCCCGGCGGCGGCTCGTTCGACCAGTTCCGCGTCGGCCAAGCTTTCGAGTGATGAAGCGAAAACAGACATAAGCTCTTGGAATTCTACGCACGTTCGCACGGCAAAGTTTCAGCTGCGGAGCGTGCTTCGCCGCCTTCAGCCGAATTGCTGGCGCCACAAGGGCCCGGATTCAAACCACGGAGGCTGGCTTTTGCCACGCGTGGGTCAGCCGTAATCCTCAGGCCCGAGGCAGCAAAGTTCCAACCGCGAAGGATCGGCCTTTCGGTGATCGACGCTCCGCGCTTGTGGTGATCACTGCCACGCGAGCGACGCGAGGGCCGCTGGGGCCGCGATCTCGCCGAAGTCGAGACGCACATCATCGGGCAAGTCTAGCCCCACCGAAGACGGGTCGACAAGTTGTGGCGATGCCTCCAGCGCTTCGGCAGCGACGGCCATGGCTTCCTCCGGTTCACTTCCGACGACGAGCAAGCGAGCGAGGGGCGCGCCGTTTTCCGTTTCGCGGGCCAAGCGATCGCGGTAGAAGAGCAGGAAGCGGTGGAGTTCGTCGAGCCGTTCGTCGGCGTCGCAGACAACGCGCCGCACGACGAGCGGTTCGCCACTGCGGATGACGAAGCCGGTGAAACCTTGTGCGTGAAGGCTGACGAGCAGCGCATCGTCGGCGCGCGCATCGCGCAGCAGCCACCACGCTTCGCACAGGTGGCGCGGCAGGATCAACCCCGCTTTCCATCCGAGCGCTGCAAACACGGTCTCGTATTCGCCGAGAACGTGGAGCCTGATGCCGGTGGCAAGATAGCGCTCACGCCCTTCGCCGTCGGGACGTAGCCGCCGCCGTGCAACGCGCATCTCAGCGAAGCTGGTATTGAAAGCGCGTTCGATCTTCCACCGCAACATCTCCTCGAGTTCACTGCGCGAAGCGGGTTTGGTCTCCAGCGTGAGGATGGTCGTGCGCGCCACGGCTTCCGGCAAGGAGACGGACCAGCGCACCTGTCTTTCGAGCCCGGCGCGCGCTGCAAGATCGGCCAGCGCGGCGGTGAACTCGTCTGGGTCGGCGATGTTTTGCGCCTCGAAGTGCGGCTTGAAAAGCTCGCGGTCGAGCGCGACTTGTGCCGCGCGCCGCAACGCTAGCCTCCCGCCGCGCCTGTCGAGCAGGACGAGGTTGATCGCGCCTTGCTCTAGTCCGATGGCCGCCGGAGGGAAAGAAGGGCGAAGGACTTTGCTGAAGATTTCGTTCGCTTTCATGTCGGTTGTCGGCGGCGCGCGGCCTTCACCTCGTGCGAAGGCGCTTTTGCCGTGAGTCTCTTTCTTCGTCGTCCGCTCCTCGCAAAAGGAGCGGTTCATCGTTTTTGCAAAGGCAATTGCCTCTGAGCGATCACCAGTCGCTGTAGGGTGTGCCCTCTGATGAGATATCGGTCGAAGCGCTGCGAACATCGACCACGCCTTGCGCGGCTCCGGGCAGGTTCGGGTCTTCGCCGACGATCACTTGCCAATCGCGCTCGCCGGTGATCGGATCGACCGGGATCTCGCGCAAGTAGCCTCCTGTCACCAAATCGTCGAGCGATTGCGGCAGCCGTCCTTTGTCCGCCGCATACTGGTCGATCATCTTGCGCATCTGGAACAGATCGTCGCGCAGCGTCGCTTCGCGCGCTTTTTGCACCGTTCGCTGATACTGTGGCAGCGCGATGGCCGCCAAGATGACGATGATCGAAATGACGATCATCAGTTCGAGCAGCGTGAAGCCTTGCGCTCGGTTTCGGGAACCAAGCTGTTTCCAGAGTCCGTTCATCTTCCGCTTCGATTCGTTGGCCACGCTGGCTCTCGGCCAGCTCGGCATCCGATTCGCGATCCTATCTCAAAGAATTCGATGCGCCGCCGCGCGCGCCGGGATCACCAGTCGCTGTACCGCTCCTTACCGTTCAGCGCCGTTTCGTTCGAGCGAGAGCGCACGTCGAAGACGTTCTCGCCTCCCCAACTCGTCGCCTCGGGCGGATCGTAGGACGAGCGCAGTTGCCAGTCGGCGCGCCCAGTCATCGGATCGATGGGAATAGCGCGCAAGTAAACTTTCTTTTTGGTCGCCAGCAACTGGTTGTCGGTCGCGCGACTGTTCGGATCACCGCTTCGCACCGTCGTCATTCGCGGGACGACGCTGACGCCGCGCACCAAGGTCTCGAGGTCCGGCGGGTAAAGGTCTAAGTTCTCTGGCGAAAAGATGGTGCAATCGCTGATCATGACGCGGCTGCGCGGATCGAGAAACGGCGGCGGTTGCGGTCCCGGGCGCATGGGACCGCCGCGCATGCCTTGCGAACAGATGCCGATGGCATCGCGATGAAACTCGTCGATCGCCGTGCGTATCTCGCGTAACGCTTCGCGTAACTGCTGCTCGCGCTGGCGTTGCACGCTCAATCTAACGAGCGGGATCACACCGAGCGTCAAAATGGTTAGCACGGCGATCGTGATGACGAGTTCGATCAGCGTCCAACCGCGTTCGGTTCGCTCTGCTTCGAGATCTCTTGTCGCTTTCGCCATCATTTAGCGATCTGCAAACGAAGCGGCACGGCCAGTTGCGGCACGATTCGCCGCCCATCGAGGGCGATCGCTTGCGCACGCGCGCCGTCGAGGCTGATTTCGACTGCTCCGGCGTTGAGCGCTTCGAGTTCGACGTAGACAAGCGGCCCTGCATTGTTCATGCTTTTGCCGAGTTCCGGGGCGAGCGACAGCAAGAGCAAGCCCGATGGATCAATCGAGTGCATGACGTGAGCCTTGTGACCGGCGAACATCTCGCCCGGCACGACCGCGCGCACGGCGACCATGCGCGGGTCGAAACGCAGAGCCGCCACAGCAAAGCCGAGCGGCGCGCGCGTCCTCAACGTGAGCGCCACGCGGCGGCGCTCGCCCGGGCGCAGTCCCGCCGATCCAGTAGAAGACAATCCGAGTTCGACTTCGGCGGTGGCCGCGCTGTTGGTCGCCATCGCATTCACGGTGCGCGGCGCTTCATCAGCGCGGGCAACCGCTGGCGTCGTCGTTGGCGTGGAGGCCGTCGCCCCACCGAGCAGGATCTTCGGGGCTGGAATGAACGGCGGCGGTTCATCGTTGATCGGTACAAGCGCTGCGGTTTGAACGGCGCGTGCTGTTTGCGGTGCGGTCCGTGTTCCAGCCGCTGCCGTCGCGCCGTTTTGGCGAGCGCGCGCGGCGGCCAGTTCTTCGCGCTCGATCTCTTGGATCAAAGAAGCGAGCGATTCCGACACGGGGGCCGTCGGCGTGCCGCTTGGGCGCAGTTCCTCGTCGCGCGGCGTGACTTGCGGTGCACGCAGCACGCGCGGCGTCACCGCAATCACGATGTCGGTTTGGAAATTGTCGCGGCGCGGCGCGGTGAAGAACCGCCCGAGCACAGGGATCAAGCCGAGCAACGGCAGTCCTTGCCGCCCGTTGGATTGACGGTCCTGCGCGATGCTGGCGAGCATCATGGTGCGGTTGTTCTGAATGCGCGCCGTGCCTTTGATCGTCCGCTCGGTGAACGTCGGCGTCAGCGAGCCCGGATTGAGCACATCCTTGGACTCGATGGTCATCTTTACCTGCACGTCCATGTTCGGGAAGACTTGCGGCGTGAACTTGAGCGTCAGGCCAGTCGGCTCGAAGTTGATGACCGGATACCCGCCAGGGAAGATGCCGGGATTGAGAATGCCGCCCGGCTGCTGCGGTTGGTTGGGCGTCGGCGTGCCGTAGTAGTACGGGATCTGTGCCGTCTGCACGGGGACGCGCTGCCCGATTCTCGTTTCGGATTCTTCGCCGTCGAAAGCATGCACTTGAGTCGAAGCGAGCAAGCGCGTGTGATCTTTGCGTTGCAAGGCGGCGATGGTCGAAGCCGGAACGATGAGCGCTGCGCCGAGCGCCGTCGGGACGTTGGTGAGGCTCTGCGTGACGACTTCGCGGCTGCCGCCGACGACCGTCAAGCCGCGTTGAATGCCGCCGAGATTGACGAGCGTCGCGTCGGTGCCGAGTTGATTACCGAGTTGCAGCAGATCCGAACGCGATACCTCGTAGATGTTTACGTCCATCACTACTTCGGCGCGGTCTTTGTCGATGCTCTCGATGATTTGGCTGATCAAGCGGACGTTCTCCGGCGTGTCGCGCACCGTCAGGCTGTTGGTCGATTGGCTCGGTGCGATGGCCATGGCCGGGCGCCCGGGTTGCGGCGGCAGCGACGCTTGAATCACCGTGCGCGCGTCTTCCGGTTTGATGTTGCGCAGGTAGAAGGTGCGGACCACCAATTGCTGGTACTGGCCGCGTTTGTTCTGATCGGCGACGAGAATCGTCCGGCGGTCGAGCTTCTGGAAGAAGAGTCCTTGCGAAAGGAAGATATAGTCGAGCGCTTGCGCCGCCGTCACGTCGCGGAGATTGACGTTGATTGTGCGCCGTTGATTCTGCAGGTCGCGGTCGAAGACGACGTTCAAATTCAACTGTTCGGCGAGGCTGCGGATGATCTCCAGCATGTCGCCGTTGAAATTGATGACCCGCAGTTGTTCGGAGCGAAGCGACACGCCCGGTTCCGACGATTGAGCGCGCCCGACGCCGTTGGCTCCTTGTTGGTATGAAGTGGACGCCACCGGCACCTCGGACTGTTTGGGCTCCATGCCGGTCTTTTCGCGTTGCAGACGGAGCATGCGATCCATCTCGGATTTGGCTAGTTCATTAGCTGGGTCGTAGCCGTAAGCTTGGCGGAAGGCGTTGTATGCTCCAACGTAGTCGCCGCGCTCGGCCAGCGCGCGCCCGCGTTGCATGAAGACCTGCGAGGCGTTGAAGAGCGCGCGCCGGTAGTGCAACTGGTACTCGATGTTCGACGGGTCAGCGGCGACAGCCAAGGCGAACTCTTGCGCCGCTTGTTCCCACTGCTGCGCGGCTTCGTATTGCAGGCCGCGTTTGTAATTCTTCTCTCCTTTCTTGGCGAGCGCCGTCATGGGCGCAAAGAGCAAGCAAAGGCTGATGAGCAACACGACGGTCGAGCGGGCACTGGTTCTCATCTTCTTTCTCTCCTTCCGCACAAGCTTTTTCGGTCGCGCCTCTCTTCGATCTGAAGTCGGTTCGTTGGCCCCATCGGCAAGTCCGTTCAGCGTAAGTCGACATCTTCGACGAAGGTGACGCGATTGATCTCGTGCAACGTCGAGACGCCGGCAAAGACTTTGCGCAGCGCTGATTCGCGTAGGCTGCGCAGACCTTCTGCTTCGGCGGCGCGGCGCACTTCAGAGCCGGGCCGCCGGGCGATGATCATTTCGCGGATATTATCCGATAAATCGAGCAGTTCGTGAATGGCGGTGCGTCCGCGGTAGCCCGTGTGATTGCAGGCGTCGCATCCGACGCTCTTGTAGAAGACGCGGTCGCGGTGCTCTTCCGGACGTAGGCCCGATTCGATCAACTCTTCGTCGGTCGGATGATACGGTCGCTTGCAGATCGTGCACAGCACGCGAATCAACCTTTGGGCTAGGACGCAGTTCAAGCAAGAGACGAAGTTGTACGGTTCGACGCCCATGTTCAAGAAGCGTCCGATCACGTCGATGACGTTGTTGGCGTGCACGGTGGTGAAGACCAAGTGGCCGGTGAGTGCCGATTGAATGGCG
>CAKZOF010000012.1 GCA_937135995.1 uncultured Pyrinomonas sp. | reverse complement strand
CGTCCGTTCCTACCTGCTTGGTGGGCGCTTTTCGCTGACGCTGCTGCGGGTAGTCATCGCCGCAGGCTTTGCCGCGCTCGGCTGGCTGCAATGGCGCGCCTGGCGGGCGGGCCGCGGCTGAGTCCTATTCGAGAACGACAACCTCGTGGCCGGCGACGGAGGGAACCCTAAGCGTGACCCAGAAGCCCTCACGGCGGGGCTGGGCGGCGGATTGTTGATGTCGAATTCGACGTAACCGGGAACGAACAGGTCCAAGCGTCCATCGCCGTCGTAATCGCCCCAAGTTGCCCCCGTGCTCCAGCCGCGGCGCGCGACGCCGACCTTTTCGGCGACGTCAGTGAACGTGCCGTCGCCGTTGTTGCGGTAAAGGCGCGAGACGCCGAAGTTGCTCACGTAGATATCCAGAAAACCGTCGTTGTTGTAGTCGCCCACGGCGACTCCCATCCCCCAGCGCTCGTTGGCGACGCCGGCCTTGTCGGTGACGTCTTCGAACCGCCAGTTGCCGAGATTGTGATAGAGGGCGGCGCGCGGCGGTTTCTCTTTGCCCCGCATGGCGTCTATGGTCGAACCGTTCAACAAGTAGATGTCCGGCAGTCCATCGTTGTCATAATCGAAGATGGCGACGCTACCCGAGACGGTCTCGATGATGTAGTTCTTGGCCGGCGTGCCGCAGACGTTACGAAATTTGGCGAGCGCCGTGCGCGCCGTCACATCTTCGAAGACAATCGGCGCTTTGGGATCGGTGATGCCGACCGTGCGACGCGAAGTGTAGGTGCGCGCAATGCCGGTGGCCACACCGCCCATCGTCTGCGCGCTCTGTGCTGAGGCCGTGGATTGAGCGCGCGTCGTTGGCCAGATCGAGGCCAACAGCAGCGCGCCAGCACACGCTCCGGCCAGCACGCGAAAGCCCCACCGCCGACGGGCGGCGGAAAGATTCAGCCTGCACCGGCGAACCAATTGCGATGCACTCATGATCTTCAACATCCTCAACGTTCGGTGATCGTGTTATAGCGGTTAATGGTCAACCCCTCGACCCTTTGCACGCGCCCGCTGGGCCACTTGATCTCCAGGCTTTGCAGCGTGTTTTCGCCCAAACCGACGAGCACGCGACCATCGTTGGCGGAAAGATAGCTTCCCGCCGTGCTCACGTCAAACGTCTGTTTGTTGCCTGCCGAATCGGTCACCACGACGCGTGCGCCAGCGGCATCGCGGTTCGAGCGGGTTCCGACGAGTCGCAGTCCGATCCAACGGTTCTTCGTCCCTTGATTGCGCAGCACGACGGGCGCGTCGTCAAGCACGGCCACGACTACATCTACGTCGCCATCGTTGTCGAGGTCGCCGAAAGCAGCGCCGCGCGCAGCGTACCGGCGATTGAAAGCGTCGCCCGCCGACGCCGAAACGTTGACGAAGCGCCCTTTGACGTTGCGCATCAGCAGCGGCGTCTGGCGATAGGTCAGGTAGCTCGACGTCTTCTCGATGGTGTCGAGCACGTGGCTCTGCGCGACGAACAGGTCGCGCCAGCCATCGTTATCGAAGTCGGCAAAGCGCGTTCCCCACCCGGAATAGAGCATGGTGATCGGCCCGACGTTGGTCATGTTGGTCACGTAGACGAAGGACAGTTCGCCAGCGTTGCGAAAC
>CAKZOF010000011.1 GCA_937135995.1 uncultured Pyrinomonas sp. | reverse complement strand
AAGCTGATAGTCCGTAACGAACGCCGTTGGCGATCTCGATCGCCTCTTCGAGCGAGTTGGTCGGGATCACCGCCGTCACTGGACCGAAGATCTCCTCTTGCGCGATGCGCATCTGCGGCGCGACGTCAACGAAGACGGTAGGTTCGATGAAGTACCCGTGCGCATACTCGCCGTTGGTTAGGCGCTTCCCGCCGCAGGCCAGCTTCGCCCCGTCTTCGCGCTGGCCGATTTCGATGTAGCCCATGATCTTGGCGACGGCGTCGGCGTTGATCACCGGACCCATCTCGGTTTCGGGATCGGCGCCGTTGCCGACGCGCAGCGCGCGCGCCCGCTCGATGAGCATCTGCGAGAAGCGCTTGTAGACCTTCTTGTGGACCACCAACCGCGACGATGCCGTGCAGCGTTGGCCTGAGGTGCCGAACGCGCCCCACACGGCCCCTTCGATGGCGAGGTCGAGATCGGCATCGTCCATCACGATGATGACGTTCTTGCCGCCCATCTCCAGCGAGCAGATGGCGTTTCGTTCGGCGCACTTGCTCGCCACGATGCGCCCCGTCTCGGTCGAGCCGGTGAACGAGATCAAACGGACGCCCGCGTGTTCGGTCAACGCAGCACCGGCCGTTTCGCCGTAACCCGTGACGACGTTGACCACGCCGGGCGGGATGCCGGCCTCTTCGCATGCTTTGACCAGATTGATGGTGGACAGCGGCGTGTCTTCGGCTGGTTTGAGGACGACCGTGTTGCCGCAGACGAGCGCGGGCATCAGTTTCCACGACGGGATCGCCATCGGAAAGTTCCACGGCGTGATCAACCCGCAGATGCCGACCGGCTGCCGCACGCACATGGCGAATTTATCGGGAAGCTCCGAGGTCGTCGTGTAGCCGTGGAGCCGTCGCCCTTCACCCGCGGCGAAATAAGTGCAATCGATCGCTTCCTGCACGTCGCCGCCCGTCTCTTTCAGCACCTTCCCCATCTCGCGCGTCATCTCGGCGGCGAACCGCTCCTTGTTGCGCACGAGTATTTCGCCGAGGCGAAAGAGCAGTTCGGCGCGCCGCGGCGCGGGCGTGCGCCGCCAGCGATCGAAAGCCGCTGCGGCTGCTTCCACAGCGCGATTGATGTCTTCGCTCGTGGAGAGCGGGAAGCGCCCGATCACGTCGCGCGTGTCGGCCGGATTGATGTTCTCAAAATATTCGCCCGAAACGGAAGGTACCCACTCCCCGCCGATGTAGTTGCGGTAGGTTTTCACCGCCGGGCGACGCGCCGTGGCGCGTTCGTTCTTCTTTTTGCTGACGGCTTTGCGTGCTTGTGCCATGTTCTTAGGTGGTGTGTGATGGATGGCTGGCAGCGCGGCGAACGACTGCTCGCCGCGCCGCCATGATCTTCGCTTGTCACCCTGTGCTCATCACCTAGCGCCCAATCACTGGTAGGTGAATTGAACGATCCGTTGAGT
>CAKZOF010000010.1 GCA_937135995.1 uncultured Pyrinomonas sp. | reverse complement strand
ATTCGCCTTCTACAGCGACGTGCGCCTTCGCCCGCGACAGATCCGCGTCACTTTGTTGAGGCTCTGGCGCTGGTTCGGCTTCGAGCTTTTGGTCAACAGTTGCAACCGTTTCCCTTCGCTCCGCTTCATTCGTCGCTTCTGGGAAGCCTATTTGAGTTTCATCATTCGCGGCAAGACGATCTATTTCGAATTCGAGGTTTTGAAAGAGGCCGATCCCGCAAGGCGGCGCGTTGCGGCGTGAACTAACGGCTTGCGGCGATCGCGTGCTGACCGAAGAGAAGATCCGCGCCGCCAACCTTCTTCGTCACGAAGTGCGAACGGTTGACTAATTCCGGATCGAGCGTCGGACGGCTTTTCTAGATCTATCTTCGTGCACGCATCCATCGTGTGCGAACGATTGACCAACTCTCGCCTCAAGCGTCGGACGTCTTGAGGTAGACTTCTTCGCCCTCCCTGTTTTCGACGCGCAGCTTTCCTTCGGCGGTCGCCAGATCCAAGTGCGCAATCGTTTCCGACAGTGCGAGAAAGCGGTTCACGTCATCGACATCGGGGAAGAGCAGCGCGGCGAGTTCCCAAGCGGTCGCTCCCGCCTTCGGCACGAGACGTAGTAAGTCGGTCTGACGCTCGCGCACTTGCCGCAAGTAACGATTGAACAACTCTTCGTAATCGTTGACCGGCTCGCCATGCCCGCCGTAGACGAGCGTCGGCGCAAAGCTGCGCAGGCGCGCCAGACTCACCAAATACTCTTCGAGCGAGCGGAAGCGGCGGCGCGGATCGAGCGGATCGGGAGCCAAGATCGGATTCGGCGTGATGCGCTTCAATACGCAATCGCCAGCGATCACCGTGCGATCGGCCTCGCGCACGAACGAGCAGGACCCGGGCGTGTGGCCCGGCGTGTGCACGACGCGCAGCGCGCCGGAAGCGAACTCCAGTTCCTCTTCGTCACGCAGTTCGCGACACTGACCAGGCTCCAACTCGTCGGCATAGCGCCGCACGCTGTCGTAGAGGGTTCGCATCGCTTCGATGACGCCGTTCGGCACGCCAGCGCGCGCAAGCAACGCACGATACTCTTCGTATGCCAAACGCGAAGCGAGATGGCCCGTCTCCCAACCGTGTACCAACACCGTCGCTTCGCGCGCTTCGTCGAGCAACATGCGCGCCAGCCCGCAGTGATCTTCATGCGTGTGCGTGAGCACGATACGCCGCAGATCCAACGGGCGGACGCCGGCGCGCCTCAATCCCTCGCGCAACGCGCCGAACGCTTCGGGCGTCTTCGGTCCCGTATCGATCAGAGTGAGAGGATCGTCCAGCACAAGATAGACGTTCACCGGCCCAACGTCGAAAGGGGTCGGCAGGGTGATCTGATGAATTCGCATCGAGTTTAGAATCTCTTTCGTTCTTCGGTTCGACTTCGGTTCGAGCCCGAGCGATCGGCTCACTCCTTGGCCGCGCGCCGCCGGCGTGTCAGCCGCAACTGTGGCCTTCCCTCCTGATCGAGCGCGCGAATGGGAGCGAGATCCTCGGCTCCGCCGCGTGGGTCGACGAGACTGGTCGTCACGGCGGCGGGATCAAAGGCTTCGTCGCCCGCCTCTGGATCGTTGCGCGCTGATGCTTCTCGCTGGCGCGCAAAATGCGCGACGATCTCTTCGGCGGTGGCCCGCCCGACGAAGGGCGTTAGCTCTTCGGCGCTCGCCTGCGCGATGCGCGTGATCGAACCGAAGCTGCGCAGTAACCTGTTCTTGCGCTTCTCGCCGACGCCGGGAATAGCCGTCAACTCCGAAGTGAAGTCGCGCAACGCACGCCGTTTGCGGTGGTAGGCGACCGCCGCGCGGTGCGTTTCGTCGCGGATCATCTGGACCAGATGAAGCACGGGCGAATGCGCATCGAGCCTTATGGGATCGTGTTCGCGCCCATGCACCAGCAGATGCGAAACGTCGTTGTGCCGTCCGGGCGGTTTGACGACGCCGACCAACGGGATGGCTTCGAGATCGAGTTCGCGCATGGCGCTGGCGGCGGCTTGCAATTGCGTACGCCCGCCGTCGATCAGGACCACGTCGGGCAACGGATTCTTCTCTTCCAACTGGCGGCGGTAGCGGCGGAAGACCGCCTCGCGCATCGCCGCCGGATCGTTCGCTCCTTCCACCGTCTTGATGCGGAAGCGCCGTCCTTCGGCGCGGTTGAGGCGCCCGTTTTCGCACACCACCAACGCCGCCACGGTGTCCGTGCCCGAGATGTTCGAGACGTCGAACGACTCGATGCGCGCCGGGTAGCGCGGCAGTTCGAGCGTTTCTTGCAGCTCTTCGAGCACCCGTTGCATGTCGGGTTTGAGGATGCGGAAGCGCTGCTCGAAAGCGAGGCGCGCGTTCTTTTCGACGAGTTCGACCAGATCGCGCTTTTCACCGCGCTGCGGCAC
>CAKZOF010000009.1 GCA_937135995.1 uncultured Pyrinomonas sp. | reverse complement strand
CCTCATTTCTATCAACTGTTGAGAACCCCTTCCGAAACGAGAGGTGATGCGCCTCTGTGAACGCGCACCACCCGCTGGAGATTTGACTCTCATAAGCCTAAGTCCTCTCACGGCTTTAGTGAAGGGATCCACGTGTTAAACGGAAACCATCTAACATGACAAAGGATCATCCGCAGTAGGACGAGGCTATAAGGCCAAACAGCTTGACAAACCGCCAAAAGGGGCCATATCATCAATACCCAATAATTTGGTTGCCCCGGTGACGATGACCGACCATAACCATAAGTAGAGACTCAAGAGTAATAAAGCAGTGGAAAAGCAATTCGCTCTTGTCTTGGCTGCACTATTATCAGCAGTTGTGCTTGCGCAACAGCCACCATCTGACAGGTTTCAGAGAATCGCGGGCAGAATCGTCGAAGCCTTTAACGCCGAAAACTTTACTGGTATGCAGAGCGATTTCAGCCACGCGATGCTTGAGGCGGTGCCGCTGGATAAGCTAGCTCAAGTGTCGCGTGATCTGAAGACACAATTCGGGCGTATCCAAGAGCTTGGTCCACCGCTCTTCCCCGCGCCTAACACGGCTCTATTCACAGTGAGGTTCGAGCGGGGAGTGCTCGAAATGATCTTAACTCTCGACAGTCAGGGCAAGATAATCGGCTTGCGGTTCGAGACGCCTATCCCGGTTGTAGTTGCTCCCGCCAGGAATGAGGTTCGCTTATCTTTGCCATTTACCGGCGCTTGGCTGGTGGCATGGGGCGGGGACACGCGAGAATCGAATTATCATCATGACACTCCTAACCAACGGTTCGCGTTCGATTTCGTGGCGGTGGACGAAAAGGGTAGAACACATTCAGGCAACGGGACAAGCAACGAGGATTACTATGCCTTCGGCAAAGAAGTTCTCGCTCCGGCCGACGGGATTGTGACCGACGTCATCAACGGCGTGAGAGATAACGCACCCGGCTCGATGAATCCTTACTCGGCGCTTGGCAACGCCGTTTTCATCCAGCATAGTGGGCAAGAAGTATCGGTGCTCGCTCATTTGAAGCTCGATAGCATAAGGGTGAAAGTCGGGGACAAGGTTCAAAGAGGTCAGGTCATTGGTCTCGTCGGGAACTCTGGTAATTCTTCAGAGCCGCATCTTCATTACCATCTGCAAAACAGCCCTGTTGTCCAGGACGCAGTCGGAGTCAAATGCCATTTTCAGATGGTCACGGTGATGAAGGATGGGAAGAAGGAAAAGAGGATGAATCACTCACCCGTGAGAGGCGAAATCATAAGTGACAAATAACTTCGAACGGCATATCAAGGCAAGTTGGCAATTACACTTACCCGCCGCCCAGCAACTGCGGGCCACTTGACCGTCCTCGGCTTAAGTTTTCATCGACCTTTTCTGGTGCAGCGCCGGCCGCCATCGTCGGGCGACGGTTTGAAGTCGTCGCGGGAATCCCCACTATGCGGGCGATCTCACCGGGCGCGCCGCAACACACTACCGGAACAAGGGGCGCTGCGCATCACGGCAGCCGTCCTGCAAGTGCTTTCCGTTGGACTCTCGGCCCATCCAAGACGCCGCTTTCGGCAGCATCGAACGGCTATGGCGTTCTCGCCGAGAGCGGTTTTGCGCACCGGCTGGTGCCGATGGATTCGGTGCGGAACTGCTCGCCTGGGCGCTTCAGGCGAGGGTCTCTTATTCGCAAAACGTCCATTATGCGAAATGCCGCTCGCCAACGGCCGCCTGCGCGTGAAACGCACGCGCGCGCGCCACGTCCTTGGGCGTTTTCCGTCCATCAGGTCGTCGTGAAACTCGTGTGTGTGAGGCGATACGCGCTCGCGCAGCACCGGTTTTCTGTCCGTCAGGACGCCGGTTCCCTCTTGAACCTGAGTTCGGAGATTTTGGTCATGGTGGGCGAGAAGGCTCGACAGCGCTTTTCCCTCTCGTGCCAGCGGGCGTTTTTCGCGCGACCGCGACGGTTCTCCCTCGCCTGCGCCAACAACGGGTCCCGCGGTGACTCTCGTGGCCGCGCAGCGATTCTTTGGCCTCTCGATGCGCGCTTCTGCGGCACCGTTGGCGCGACATGCGTGCTAGACGGCTTGTGCGCTTTTGTCTCCACTTGGGACGGGCGGCGTATGTTCCGCTGCTCTCACGGCCAAGACGGACCACTAGTCGCTGGGTCGCCAAGCAACTCCTTTTTCTGCGTGCGTTTTTGACCTTCGCTCTGTTTCGCTCGTGTGCGAGATCGCCTTTGTCAGCGGCGATTCTTCCCGCGAGTAGATCGAAGCGCCGGAGTCTTCCGCGAAAGGGGATCCTCGCGATGAAGCGTGTGCGCCGGCGCGCGACCGCCCGAGCGTGTCTTGCGTGCGGTCTGTTCCGACAGAGCCGTTCGTGTATCTCGCTCAATCGGTTTTGGAAGTTGTCTCCTCACGGTTTGCGCGGCGCAGGGCCTCGTCGCGCGAGGCCCTGCGGTCGTCCAGGTCGAAGGCGACGCCTCCCGCGGTGTTGGCCCCGGCCCGGATGGCCGCGCGCGCCACGAGGTGGATCGCCTGGCCGAGCCGCGGGCGGTTGCCCTCGTCCACGAAGAAGCTGTCCGCCTCGAAGCCGAAGGCGGCGCCGGTCAGCGCCGAAGCGGCGGCCAGCCAGATAATCCGCGCGGCAAAACGCGGCGATTCCGAGCTGGTGATTTCCCTGCCGGCGAAAATAGCGGCAAAAGTCCACGGCGTGTTTCCCGAATTCACGACCGAAATCCTGACGTTGATCAACCGTTTCCTGCCGGAAGAAGGCGGAATAGGCACCAGCCTTGCGACGGGTCTCGAAAGCACCTCGGCCGCATCGCCGTCAATCTTAACGGCACTGTCGGACGCCGCGTCGTACCGAAACAACGAGCTAAAACCAAATGAGAGTATTTAAGAAACATTGCAGGCACGGGTCTCAGGCG
>CAKZOF010000008.1 GCA_937135995.1 uncultured Pyrinomonas sp. | reverse complement strand
TGCAAAAACCGGCCGAGTGCCTCGTTGATCATGAACTCCGCGACCGAGAGCGTCGCGCCGAACGAATAGTCGCGCGTGCCGGAGGCGGCCTGCTGCATGCGCTTTTGCAGGTGCTGCTCGTCGTGTTTCATCGTGATCAGCGTGCGGCGCAGGATCTTCCAGTAGAGATCGTGGCGGCTTCCACCCGTTTCCATACGCCGCGCGAAAGCGAGCGTGATCGCCACGCCGACGATGAATAGGAAGAACGGAAAGATCAAATCGGTCGGCGTCCAACCGTGCCACTCGGCGTGTTTGAGCGGCGGATAGACGGCGCTCCACGTGCCAGGATTGTTGACGAGGATCATGCCAGCGATGGTGATGCCGCGAAAGACATCGAGCGATAACATGCGCCCGCCGAGATGTCCCGCTGCCGGTCCAGCTTCTTCCTTCATCTAGTTTCTCCTTCTTGCGCGATGGTCGCGAAGTAGCAGCGAAAGATCCGTTTCGAGACGCCGAACGCACACGGCATCCGCTCAAGCTTCAGAGCAGTTCACTCCGAAGTATCGGTGGCACTTTTCGGCGTCGCCGCGACGTAACGACGGACCAACCAATCGATCCCGGTGATCGCCGTGCCGACGCACACGGCGAAGGCGCCGCAGTCGAAAGCTCGTCGCACGTCTTCCGGACTATGCAAACGACCTTCACAAATGATCGGCGTGTGCGGCAATCGAGCGCTCAATTTTTCAACCAACTCGAAATCCGGCCCTCGACGATCGCGCGTCTCCGGAGTGTAGCCCGAAAGCGTCGTGCTGATGAAGTCCGCGCCGCACTCTTCCGCTGCCGCGACGCCCTCCGTTTGGGTCGCGACATCGGCGACCACAGGCGTTTCCAACTCCTCATGCACGCGAGCGATGATTTGCTTCAACGTCTCACCAGATGGCCGAGGGCGCGATGTGCCGTCGAGCGCGACCAAATCCGCCCCGCTTCGGACGACGCGCGCTGCCGAGGCGAAAGTCGGCGTGATGTACACATCGAAACCATCGTGCGCGATCTTCTCTATGCCGAGAATGGGGATGGAGACGCGCGCACGCACGGCGCGGATGTTCGCCGGTCCATCGATACGCACGCCGACAGCGCCGTTGCGTTCGGCAGTGAGGGCCAACGCAGCGATGATCTCTGGATGGGCGAGCGGCGAACCGGCGGCAGCTTGGCAAGAAACGATCAAGCCGCCGCGCCAACGCGCCACCAAGTGGGCCATCTTTTCTTCGAGCTTTCTCACCTTCTGCCAGTCCTTTCCAAGTTCGAGAGGATCTCTTCGGTCAGGTCCCATCCGGCGGCGCGGTAAGCGAGCAACAGCGCGCCCGTCGCCGGATCAAACCGCGGCGCGATCACTTGCGCCGCAGGCAAGTGCGCTATCAACTCGCGAGCGAAAAGGTCGCGCACTAAATCGCTCCGAAAGACGCCGCCGACATAAGCCACTTTGCACGCCTCGCACTGCAACCGCCGCGACGCGGCGACCGCCAAACGAACAAGCCACGAAACCGCCTCGCTCATGATTCGCCGCGCCGTCGCATCGCCTTGACGAGCGGCGCTTTCCACTTCGACGGCAAAGGAAGCCAGCCGGTCACGATCTATCCGCCCAGCATAAATGGCCATAGTAAGTTCGCGGAAATCTTTCACACCGAAGTGGCACAGGGCGCGTTCGCCGAGCTGCGTCCGCTCATCCAAACCGTCTTCCGCATGAAGCGCGCGCCGCAACCCTTCGCGAGCGATCCAGTAGCCGCTGCCTTCGTCGCCGAGCAGATATCCCCAACCTCCCGCTTGCACGGCGCGACCGCGACCGTCTTCGCCGTATGCGACCGAACCAGTGCCGGCGATGACGACGATGCCCGGTTCAGCTCCGGTCGCACCGGCAAGCGCCGCCGGCGCGTCATGCCCGATGCTGAGACGGCGCGCTCGCACGATGGAACGGATCACTTCTTCTTTGAAATCCGCGCCGCCGGTCATGGCGCAATGCGCGGCGTCGAACTCCACTTCGGAGACTTCGGTGGCAAGCCCTGCCTCTCGAAGCGCCGCGCCGACGCTTTCGCCGACGGCCCGTGCCAGACGTTCGCGCCCGCCCGGCTGCTCGGCGTGATTCGCTGGCCCACCGCGCCCGCGCCCGCGAATTCGACCGCGCTCATCGGCGACGACCGCTTCGGTGTGGCTCTGTCCACCATCTACGCCAAGAAAGAGTCGCTCGCCCATGTCACCCTTCATTCGAACTCACTCTTCGCCGCTCACGTCCGCATCGCCGTTCGATTGAACCTTCGGATCAACGCTTCCACAATCGCTCGCACTCGGTCGGAGCGAACGGCAGATCCAAAAGCTCGCGGACGAAACCGTGGACCAGAGCTTCCGAATGATCTTCGCCCTCCACCCACTTCGCGGCAAGCAGATGACCGA
>CAKZOF010000007.1 GCA_937135995.1 uncultured Pyrinomonas sp. | reverse complement strand
CCCATCGAGAACATAGTAGACATCGTCCGAATCGTCATGAACTTCGGCTGGCCCAGCCGGCTTGTCCTTCTCATGCTGCACGGCGACGCGCAACTGCACCCCTTCTCCGCCAAAGAGCTCTTCGGTCCGGTTGGCTCCGGCGATCTTTCGTTCCAGATCGCTCAAAGATTGACCGGAGAGGACCAGCGGAGGGCGTGCTGGAGAACGCGGCCCGCGCGTCGCTCCCCCCTTGTGCCCAACTACACGCCGCCCAAAGCATCATAATGAAGACAGCCTTTGCTACTCGTCCGCACAGACGGTGCACACGACTGGGCCAGCCGCGCGAGTCTCTCTCAACCCGGATCGCGTGCGGATTCGGGCCGATCGCAAGGATCTCGCTTTCATCACCGTCCGCATCACCGACCGCGATGGACTGACGGTCCCGCGCACGCATAATCTCATACGCTTCCATGTTGACGGGCCGGGCGAGATCGTCGCCGTCGCGAACGGCGACGCGACGAGCCACATGCCGTTCAAGGCGAACGAGATGAGAGCCTTCAATGGCCTCTGCCTCGTCATTGTACGCTCGAGCGGGAAGCCTGGCGCGATTCGCTTGCGCGCGCAAGCAGATGGATTGGCGAGCGCTGAAGCCACCGTCATGGCAACGGGCGGATAATGCGCGTTTGTGAACGCGCTCTCCACACGGGTCAACGCAGACAACTTCGGCAGGTGCGGGATCGGACGCCGAGCGTGTCGTTGCCGACCTCGAAGGTTTGAGGCGGTTGTGTGTGTTGCCGATCTTTCTACCAGAGTGCGCTGCTCCCGCTTTCCATGACAAGGGCTTTCACTCGATCAGGATGGGCTGTGGCACACGGCAGCGACGACAACGGCGGCGAGGTGGAGGCAGCTTCCATCTGGTCGGGGTGAGCACACGCCAGTGTCCCCAGTTCAGCTGACTGGCCTCTTGCGGATGCGTCGTCTTTCGCCGCCTTGGTTGATCCTCGGCACCGAATTTGTTAGGCTGCGCCAACAAAAGTTAAGTGGGGCGTCAAGATCGAGGCGCTTCCGCCGCAACGAGATGGATAGACCGAGAGCTTGGGTGCGCAAAGCTTTGTTGGTCCTTTGGTGGACCGCTGCTCTTCTCTGTTCATCGGCGCGCGCCGATGAGCCAGTGCTGCTCGTGCGCATGCCGGATGAGCCGGCGTTGACCACACCGCCAACCGACGATGAGATCGCGCGCTTTTTCGCCCAGCACGGCCGCTTTCTGCACATGACGGCCAAAGATTTAGCGCGCGACCGTGAACTGGCGCGTCAAGTCCTCGGTCAACGCCAGATCTTCGACGAACTGGCCATCTTCGAGGCGACGTACGGCGTGTCGGTCAAAGTTCGCTTCATCAGCTGGGCCGACGCCTTCCGCTACTTCGCCGACTACGTGTCGGACGCGAGCAATCCGCCCGTGGTCGCGCAACTGGGCGATACTTGGGCAGCCTACTTTCGCTCGCTCGGCGTTATGCCCCACGAGCGGCGCCACACGTGGGATGTCCGCCTGCTCTGGTACTGGCGCGACCAGGTCACGGCTGAGCGCGTCATGGATGCTGCCGGCATGATCGCAACCTGTCAGCAAATCCAACGCGCCGCGCCGCCCGAGCTGGCCGCGCCGCTCGCTCTTCCAACCGCGCCAGATTGGAACCTGCTCCACGATCTCTCCGTCTGGCTCTACAACGCCGGACTGCCGTCGCTCATCAGCACCGAGCCCAAGTTCGGTCTCGTCCCGTGGAAGGAAGCCGTCTTCGACGGGCCGGAAGGCGAGCGCGCAGCTCGTTTTCTCATCGACTTGACCAAACGCGGATGCGTCGCCCTGCCCGAAAAGACGGGCACGCAATTGGCCGAAGATTTTCTCGCGCGCCGTTACGCCATGGTCATCCTCGGCCCGTGGTTCGCCGAACGCGCCGCCGCCGCGCTCGGCCCAGGCTGGCGCGACCGCATCGGCGCTACGTTGCCGCCAAGCATCGGAGCGCCCGCTGCGACGACCTTCAAGGGCGGCTCGTTGCTGGTCGTCCTCGACCCGACGCGTGGCCAAGAGCCGAACCGCGTCGAGCGCGCGCGCCAACTGGTTGAGTTCTTCGTCTCCCCCGAAAGTCAACAGCGCTACACACGTGCGCTCGGGGCGTTGCCCGCGACGCCGCAAGCGCTCGCCGCTTCGCCCGACGCTGACCTTTTCCGTCCGGCACTGGAGCGCGGACGGGCCTACCCGCAAATCCCCGAGTGGGCACCTGTGGTCGAGAATTTGACCACGCGCGACAACCTCTACGCCTTCTGGAAACGTCTCTCGCTGCTGGCCGATGCCGCCCAGTCCACTTCCGATCTGGAGGCCAGAGAACGACTCATCCTCGCCGCGCTCCACTCAGCCGCCGCCGACATCAACGCCGCACTCTCGCCCGGCAGGGCCGCCTTTCTCTGGCCGTGGCTGATTGCCCTCGGCTTGCTCGCGTGCGCCGCAAGCAGCATGCTCTTCTGGCAACGGCGGCGCGAGCTGGCGCGCATCCGCGAACTGCGCGAGGCGCGCGACGCGCTGGCGACGCTCGAACGCCGACTGGCCGCGGCGCAAGAGCAGGCCGCAACCACGTCGAGCAAGCTTGTCGTCGACGGCGAAGCGCTCAGCAAAGGATACCCGGCTCTCTACCTCGACGCGGTGAGGCGCAAAGTGCTCATCCGCACAACACCCTCGGCGCCGCTCGAAGAGATCATTCACGGCGCTGAATTCGACCTCTTCCGCCACATCGTCGAGTGTCTCCAAGTCGGATGGCACGAGACGCACTGGACGTGGAGCTACGTCATCTGGCCCACGGCGCAACCGAAGCACCCCAAAGAAGCGTTCGCCACACATTGCGCCAAGCTGCGCAAGAAGATCGAAAAGAGCTGGCAGCTCGGTAAGATGCTCGGACGCGGCTCGCACCATGATGGATCGATCCCCATCGAAGTGCGCGACGTGCACTTTTACACGGACGCCGTCGCCGAGGGCGACGCCCATCCCGTGTGGTCCATCTTTCAAATCTCCCAACAAGCGCTCAACGCCCGCAAAGCTGAACAGTGGGATGAAGCCGCCGCTCTCGCGGAACAACTGCTGCGCCTCGATCCCGACAACTGGTCGGCCAACCTCTTGCTCTGCGACTTGGTCGCACGTCGCGCGCTGGATCCGTCTTCGCCCACCGCTCGTGCCGCGGTCGCCTTCGCGCGCAAGCAGATGCCGCACTACGCCCGCGCGCTCAACCGCATAGAAGAGCTAAGCGACGACAGGATCGGCCCCGATCAACGACAACGACTCGGGGCGCGCCTAGAAACCTTGCGCGATCTGCTCGCACGCCTGCCGGAGACAGCCCCCACCCCCATGCTTGAAGAGCGCCGCCCGTGGCGCACGCGCGACCAATTCAACGCTTGGGCTAGCTACCTCGGTGGAAACAAGGGTGACCTGCCGCGCAGCGAGATCCGCCTTCTTAAAGAGGTCGAACGGTTCGTCGCCGGACGACTTCACTGGGCTAATCCGCACGAACGCGACGAACTCTTTCGCGCCTTCATCCAAGATCTCGCCCTGGATGCAACTCTTTGGCCGGAGGAGAAACTACCGGCCAGCGAAACGACGCTCAAATATCGTGCTCTCGACTACGTCCTTGCTGGCCTCTGTCGCCTTTCGGACGACGACGACGCGAAAGCCGTCACCAAAGCGCAAAACTTACGCAAACTGTGGGGCGCGCGGGCCGAACTCCGCCGCCTGCTCGCGCGCGAGCCAACCACAGAAGAACTCTTCGCCGCTTGCCAGCAACGCTTCGGCTGGAGTCGACAAAGCTTCGAACGCTGGTTTCAGATTGAGCGCGCATGCCGCCCATATCCGGTTAACGACCGCGCTGAACTCGAGTGACGAACGGCACCATCGCGCCCATCGAGGTCATCAAGCGACACTTGTTAACGACCGCGCTGAACTCGAGTGACGAACTGCGCTGCTTCTCTGCTGCTTCTCCTGCTTCAGCGGACGCTTAACGCCTAATCAACTAGGAACGCGTGGGAGCTTTTCGCGCCTTTTGCGTTATCGGACGCATATAAACGCCGTGCGCGCCGAAATCAGCCCTTTTTGCTCTGCACGAGTTTGATGGACCTTGACGAACCCGCCAAGATGCCATCCATCACTCTCCGAGGTCTTTGCCACTAGCAAAGCCGCTCCTCAAAATGTAATTGAGTGTCCCATTCTTCGGATCATAATAAACTTCGCCTTTACGGAGCGCAGCCGATGCCATTCTAGTAGTGACATGCGAAAAATACCAAGAGTTTGATGACCGCCCCCACCTAGCGCAGCCGATACTATTCTAGTAGTGCCATGGCTTTCTCTTTCAGCTGGACGCGTAGCTGCATAGTTCCCCCTTCTATAGACGTTTATCCACACTCCAGGGGTTTTGACAGCCCATCGAGAAAATCCCTCGAGTCACTGTAGTAAGGATTCTCTTTCAGGACTTCCAAGGGAGCACTATGACACCCTTTCAATCTCTCAAGATGCCTTTCAATCAGCACCTCGAGGACTTGCTTTTTCGGAGTGCGGATGGTTATCCCCTCCACAGAACGTCTGCGAAGAAGGTTCTGAGCAGAATTAACTTGGGCATTAACCCTTTTACCACAAGCCTGGCATTCAAACTCCTGTGTGCTCTTCCTGTTCTTCTTGTCCACGTACCCGCAACCAGAACACTCTTGAGAACTGTAAGCAGGATTCGTCTCTATTACCTCTATCCCGTAAAGCTCTTGCAAACTTTTCAGCTTCTCTCTGACAATCCTTTTCCCGAACCTGCTTAGCAATCTATTCATCCGTCTTGAAAGGTTTTGTCCTCTGAAGTCCAGTCTCTCGACCACTATCCTTGCAGGTCTGTATAACTCCACAAGCCTGTTTATGTACCTGTTTATCTCGTTCTCCAAAAAATCCCGAGGTTCCGTCAATAGGTGTGTAAACCTGCTCAGGCGGCGACCTCCTCCTGAATGACCTCGATGCCGTCCTCGTAGCGTACCCCGGCGTGCACCTTGGCCAGCAGCTCCGGGGCATTCAAGCGGCGAAACCGCTTCTGGGCCACCATGAGCATCTTCCAGATCACCGCCGTGGCCCGTTCCACCTTCTTGAACCGCTTGGCCGCATCCGTCCGCAGCCGCAGCGCGGCGAAGGGCGATTCCACCACGTTCGTGGTCCGCAGATGGCGCTAGTGCTCCTTAGGGTACCGAGAGAACGTCACCATCCGCTCCCAGGCGGCTGCACCTTTGAGCTTATCGCAAGATCGTCGAGTACCGGTAGAAGGTCACCATCCGCTCCCAGTCCCGCCCCAGCGTCTGCGCCGCCTTGCCGTAGCCGTGCCGGTGAC
>CAKZOF010000006.1 GCA_937135995.1 uncultured Pyrinomonas sp. | reverse complement strand
CATCAGGTCGGCGTCCGCGAATTTCTCGCCCGCCCGCGCGTCGCGGTCATCGAGCCGCGCGATGACGGTCCCTTGGCGGACGAAAGCCCCGACGTTGACCGGCGTGGCGACGATCTGTCCCGAAGTTTGCGGCGCAACGTCGGAAGTCTCTTCCGCAACTAAACCACCCGTAGCTTGAATGAAGCTCGGCACTTCGCGCGCCACGGCGGCGGCCGTCGTAACAGCGATCGGCGCTGCCACGGCGGCAGCGCTCGCCGCCGCGCTCTCTTCGCGGGCCGCCGACCGATTGCAAGCCGTGCCAGCGAGGATCAACAAGATGACGAGCGCGCTCAGCTTTGCCTTTGCCAGTGACGACATGATGTCTCGCGTCTGTCTGCGTTTAAAAACGCCCACGGTCTTCTTCGGGTTACAACTTTCTCCCGCTGTAAGTTGGTCCAAAAGAAGCAGATCGTCGCGCCGAAGAGAGCATACGGCGCGTTTTTTCACGCCCTTTTCACGCCGCAGTGAAACATATGACACGCCGCAGGGCTTGCGCAAATCGCGCGGCGCAGCGCAAGATTCAGCAGTGCGCCGCGCCGTTTGAGCCGAACGATGGACGAGGCGAACGAGACGAAAACGGTTGACGCCAGCGCCGCGCAGCCTGCCGTCTGCTCCGATGCGACGCTGGCGGCGCGCGCTTGCGCCGGCGACGAGGCGGCTTTCGAGGAACTCTTCAGCCGCCATCGGCGGCGCGTGGCGCTCATTGCCGGGCGCTTCTTTCGCCGCCGCGAACAGATCGAGGAGATCATCCAAGAAAGCTTCACCAAAGCCTACTTCGCCCTGAAAGATTTCGTCAACGCGCAGGAGCAATCCTTCGCCGCGTGGATCGCGCGCATCGCCTTCAACACGTGTTATGATGAATTGCGCCGTGCGGCGCGCCGACCGGAAAACGCGCTGAGCGAACCGTCGGACGAAGAGGCCGACTGGTTGCGCGAACGGGCTTTTGTCGCCGGTCCGGAGCACGATGTCGAAGCCAACGCCATCGCGCGCGATCTCGCTGAAAAGTTGCTTTCGCGTCTCAGTCCGGAAGACCGCTTGCTCCTCGTCATGCTCGAAGTCGAGGGGATGTCGGTCGCCGAAATCGCCGCGATCACGCGATGGTCGCCGTCCAAAGTGAAGGTGCGCGCTCACCGGGCGCGGCTGGCGCTCCGACGCGCGCTCAAGCGCCTGCTGTGATCGAGCAGGCGTCGGCCGTTGAAAGCCGGCGGGAGACGCTCCGGGAAAGTCGTTTTTCCGGCCAAACAAACGGCAAAAGATCGAGAAGATTTTGTAACCAGCTGGCGATCACAACCGTTTTCACAATCGGGTTTCGTCCGCTTCGACCGGCACCGTAGGTGGCAGATGTTCAACCGCAACCGCGCCAATCAGGAAGAAGCTCTCGATAGAATCGGGCGAGCGCTCGTGCGCGCTGCAGCCAGAGCGGGCGAGGCGGAGGCCGAGCGCGTGGCAGCAGAGCCCTACCTCTTCACGCGTGTGCGCGCGCGCATCGCCGAGCGACAAAGGGCCGGCGACGAAAGCGGGTTGCTCTTTCTCGCGCTCTTTCGCCGCACGGTTCCCATCATGGCGCTGGCGACCATTCTGGCGCTGATGTTGCTCTGGTTCGGTGACGGCAGCGTGACGGGAACCGCTTTCAGCGACGAGGTGCTGCTCGGCACCAACCAGAGCACGGCCGAGAGGCTTCTCTTTTCCGAGCGCCGCGCGATCTCCAACGACGAAGTGCTGGCGACGATTTTGGCGCGCGACGACCGCAGCGGAAACAACCGATGATGCCTAGAGATCGAACTAAGTTGAAGATCGTTGCTGCCATGCTCGGCATCTTTGTTCTCGGCTGCGTGACCGGCGCCGCGCTCAGCACGCTCTATCAACTCCGCGCGCAGGGAACGGACCGGCTATCCTACGGCCGTGGCGGCCCGGGAGATAAGCGAGAAGCCTTCTTCGAGCAACTGCGCCGCGATTTGAACTTGACTGAAGAGCAGGCCGCTCAGATTCGCCAGATACTGGACCAAACGCGCGACGAATTCCGTCGTCTGCGTGCCGAAGTGCGCCCGCGCTATGATGCCATCCGCCAAAACGCCGACGCGCGCATTCGCGCCGTGCTCACGCCCGAACAACGCGCGCGTTTCGATGCCATCGTCGCGCAGAAAGAGGCTGAACGCAACGAGGCCGAAAAGCGCGAACGTTAGCGACCTCATCCATTGGAACCTCGCCTGAGCGTCCAAGGCGACCGCTTTCGCCGAAAAAGGGATTGCCGTCTTTAGGCGGTAGAGGGCGTGCGCGCTTCATCCTTGGTACTTGGATTGCTCTCAGATGGCGCGGACCGAGCCTTCGGGACGTAACGGAGACGGCGGCGTCATGTGTGTCTCGAGAGGCCGCCTGTTTTAACTGGCGGAGGGGTCACAACGAGATGAAGAGCGTCAGCGCGGCGAACAGGATGAAAAAGAGGGAGAAGTGTTCAGGCGAAGAGTCGAACGCTGGTTTGATCAGGCTGATGAGGAACGCACAATAGATCACCACGACCATGGTGGTGGCGGCTTGCATGAAACCGGAAATTATGCGCGCGATGCCAAGCAGTCTATTCCCCTTCTGTCATAACTCTCTCGCCCTTTCATGGAATCACAGATCCGCTGCCCGCGTCTACAAGATTCGGGCGGATCCAAGCTCAACGCGTCTAGTGCTCACTCCAGTCGGATTCGGGAATGGTCGCGCCTTCACCCCCCTCGTCCGTCCTCGGTTCAAGGTTTTCGGTGTGAGCGACGTGCATGAGTCACGTTCACTCGATCACGCGGGATCAAGACGGTCGTTGGTCCCGACCTCAGCCCGTTGTCGATGGCGTCCGATGCGGAGCATTAGTCGCTTGCCAAGCGACGATGCCACGCAGCGTGTCGATCGCTTCTGCGGTCCGACCGGCCATGACCTGTTCGCTGAAACGTATATACTGCCGCGCCAACTCGTCGATCGCGCGCGCATCTTCACCGATCAGTTCGAGCACACTTTGCGTCAACTCGTCGCGCGCCGGATGCGTTTGGCTCTGAAGCATGCGCACGTGGCTGACGATGCGCATCGCTGGGCTATCGAGTTGGCGATGAAAGGCGATGATGGCTTCTTCGAGCGCGCGCAATTCGCGCTCGCGCCAATTGGCCCGCCATAAGGCGAAACCGAATGCGCTCGCGATCAACAGAAAGAGCACGCGAAAGAGGAACTGCGTCGCCCCGGGAGCGAATAGCTCGGCGGCGAAATTCTTCGGCGCGTCCGCTTCGGTTCCCATCTGCACGTGCATCGCCGCATCCACGACCCACATCATGAAGCCGAGGCCGAAGCCGAAAAAGATCTCTTTGTAACGATGCACCGTAGTCATGAACCAATCCCCTTACGCTAAACCAATCGCAGCCGCTCCTGGTCCAACACAAACGGTCACCATCACCCGACGCAAGAAAAACAGTCAGACCTAGCGTTTGACGTGATGAGCAAAGCCGGTCTGGCATCCGCTATCCGGCCGCTTGACTTGAAAGAAGCCCTCATCTCAGTTCAAAAGTCAGGGTCGCCCACTTCGATTCGTAATCCAGATTGGGTTCCGAAGCGCGCGTCATGTGGATCGTTTTCACGTACCACTTGCCGCGGCTTGTCAGCCGGAACCGTGCAATCCCATCTCGGTCGGTTCGAGTAGAGATTGTCTGCGACAGCTTTCCGTTGAGTTCATACCCGGCAAGCATGAACTGATTGGCGACCGGCTTCCCGTCTTTGAGGAAAATCACCTCGAGCGTCTGTCCGGGACGGAGTTCGTATGGATTCGAAATCGGGATGATCTCCACCGGATACCCCAATGCCGTTTTATAATCATCGGTTCGCCTATCTCCAACTTGGAAGAT
>CAKZOF010000005.1 GCA_937135995.1 uncultured Pyrinomonas sp. | reverse complement strand
TAGCTCAAAAGGTACTGCTGGGAGAGATCGGCGGCGATCTGCGCGAAAGCGGCCTCGAGTTCGTTCTGGTCGCGTGGCACATAGACGGCACCGCCGGTCTGTGCGGCCAACTCTTGCAAGCGTCGTTCGGCCACCAGATCGCGCAGATTCGGGTTATCGCTTTGTCCGGTCTGCACAGCATAGACTTGACAATCAGCCACGACGACTTGGTTGAGCACGCTTTCAAAACTCACCTCGCTGATCGTATCGGCACCGTCGGAGATGATGACGATGACGTGCCGTCCTTCGTGCGGCCGAAGGTAGGCCGCTGCTTGCGCGATGCCGTCGAGCAGCGCTGTCGCGCCGGTCGGTTTGCCGAAGTTTTCGATGGCCCGAACCAGTCGCTCCACATCGTTGGTCAGTGGTTGCACCAACTCTGCGGTCGTCGAGACCGAAAAGAGCGCCGCTCGATCGATCGGGCGAACGACGCGGCGAAAGAAAGCGATGGCCGCGCGTTTTTGGAATTCGCGCGCCACCGTGATGCTCGCGCTGTTGTCGAACAGGATGGCCATGCGTACAGGCGATTCCGCGCGCGCAAGATCGGCGATGGGTTTCGTCTCGCCATCGACGCGCAGCTCGAAATCTTCGAGTCGCAGTCCAACCAAGGGACGTCCAGCCTCGTCCGTCACGGAAGCCGGAATGGGCACGAGCCGCGAAACGATGCGCACAACCTCTTCATCGTCCGCAGAAGAGGCTGAAGGGTGATCAGCTTTCACTTCGCTCCGTGTCGGTCGGCTCGTTCCGCCCGTTCGCGCTGCGCTCGGTTGCCGGTCGGAATTCTTCTGGTCGGCGATGCGACGGCCCGACTGAGCCAGCGCATCGGCGGCGAGCCAGAGCGCACAGCAGGCGCACAAAACCTGCATCAAGCAATGGGCGCCGCGCGCTTTTCCACCTTTTCGAGCGTGCCGAGCCATTCTTCCCATGCGCGTAGAGCGAGTTCGACCTGACGCATGTGGCGTTCGCGTTTGGTCCGCAACCCGCGCCGCTCTTCTCGCGAGAGCGGTTCGAGCAACGCGAACGTAATGTTGATAGGTTGATAGTTGTTCGCGTCGGCGCTCGATACGTACCGCGCCAGCGCGCCGATGGCCGTGCGTGCCGGGGCAGTGACTGGCTCCAGTCCGCGACTCAAGCGCGCCGCGTTGACACCGGCCAACCATCCCATCGCCACCGATTCGACGTACCCTTCCACGCCGGTGATCTGTCCGGCGAAGAATAGCTGCGGGCGGGCGCGCACTTGCAACGTCGGCGCAAGCACGCGTGGCGCGCAGATGTAGGTATTACGATGGATCTGCCCGAACTGTAGGAATTCGGCTCGTTCCAACCCTGGGATCAAACGGAGCACGCGCGCCTGTTCGCCGTAACGCAGGTGGTTCTGAAAACCGACGATGTTGTAGGCATCGGCCAGCACGCTCTCCTGCCGCAGTTGCACGACGGCAAAGGGTTCGCGCCCGGTGCGCGGATCGATCAGGCCGACGGGTTTCATCGGACCGAAACGGAGCGTATCACGCCCGCGTCGCGCCAGTTCCTCGATCGGCAAACACGCTTCGAACCAGCGCGTCTCCTCGAACCGGTGCAACGGCACGCTCTTGGCCGTGATCAGCGCTTGGTAGAAGCGCTCGTACTCCTCCTCGTTCAGCGGACAATTCAAGTAGTCGTCGCCGCCCTTGCCATAACGCGCCGCGCGAAACGCGATCGACATGTCGATGGAGTCAGCGGCGACGATGGGCGCAATCGCATCGTAGAAATAGAGGTGATCTTGACCGGTCAGGCGCGCGATCTCAGTCGCCAGCGCATCCGAGCAGAGCGGACCTGCGGCGACGATCGTGATTTCGTGCTCAGGGATGCGCGTCGCTTCTTCGCGCACGAGCGCGATGCGTGGATGCGCGCTGATCTTCTGTGTGACGTAATCGGCGAAGGCATGACGATCCACAGCCAACGCCGCGCCCGCCGGGACGCGCGTCGCCGCCGCAGCCTCCATGATGAGCGAACCGGCACGCCGCAACTCCTCTTTGAGCAGAAACGGGGCCGTGCCGGGTTCGTCCGACTTGAGCGAGTTGGAACAGACGATCTCGGCCAGTTTGTCCGTCCGGTGAGCCGGAGTCTGCCGCACGGGGCGCATCTCGTAGAGCCGCACCCGCGCGCCGCGCTCAGCTGCCTGCCAAGCGGCTTCCGCGCCAGCCAATCCGCCGCCGATGACGATGATTTCGTTCATGTTCGATCTTTCCAGTCCGAGGCTTCAAGTCAAAACCCAACTCCTGTGATGATGCGACGCCGAGACGTTGTTGCTCTGCCTCAAGGGCGTGGGCTTTCGATTTTGATCCCTTCCACCGCCGTGCCGAAGCGTTTGTAGTCGCTGTATTCGAGCCTGTTGCTCATCTCGATCTTGGCGAAGAAGAGGACCTTGGCCGCAAGGTTGAACTCAGCGAGGCGCGGTAACCAAACGCCATCGGGCAGCCGCGTCTGCTCGAAGACCACGGAGGCGCCAGGACGCACCGACGCCAACAATCCGCCGGCAACCTTGAAGTCGCGCAGCAATCGGGCCTCGAGCCGCGCCACTTGCCGATCCGCGACATCTATCCAGACCGTGCCGCCGAGCCGCGCGATCACCGACTCGATGCGGTTGCGCGGACGGTAACCAACGCGCGGACGAAAATCGAAGACCAAAGTCCGCCTCCCGCGAAACTCTTCGTAGCGCGGCGAGACCATCTCGCAGATGCGGAAGAAGTCGGTGACTTTGAAGTCTTCTTCTTCGTCCCGGTCATCCTTTTTATCTTTTTCTCGTTCGGCGCGCGCGATCTCCTCGGCGACCCGTCGCTCCTCTTTGGCTGCTCTTTCGGGCGAAAGCGGCACACCGTTTTCACTGATCAACTTGCGCACCGAGATCTTTTTCGGACCGAGCAGCGGATAGACTTCGTAAACGCGCACCGTCTCCTTCTTCACCTCGCCGCGTTCGTTCAACTCGCGCTCGGTCTCCTTGAGCATGAAAGTGTATTCGCTGACGCGCCGTTCCAGCTCCGCTTGATTGCGCTCGGCCTCTTGCAGGAACTGCACGGCGCCTGGCGCCAGATCGCGGGGACCAATCACGCCCCGGCACATTCCCTCTCCCACCCCATCGCCGCCTGAGCCGGAGACTTCCATGACCAGCAACGAAATGCTCGCCACCTACGAATCGCTGTCCGCACTCACCGGCACCATGCTTGCCGCCGCGCGCGGCGGGGCGTGGGACCAGCTGGTGGCGCTGGAGGAACGCTGCCAGGACCATGTCGGCAGCCTGATGCAGGCCGAACCGATGAAACTGTCGGCAGCAGAAATGCGCGCCAAGGTCGCGATCATCCGCACCATCCTGCAGCACGACGCGCAGATCCGCGCGCTGACCGAGCCGCGCATGCACGAACTGCAGCAGAACCTCGCCCTGATGCGCACGACCCGGCGCAGCCTCGACGCCTACGGGGCGCAGCGAGGCTGACGCCGCCCCCGATGCATGTTCCCGGTACAGGTCCTCGCCCGTCGACTTGCGACGGATCTTCGTGAACCAGGTGCAGTGGTTGATGCCCGCGGCCTCCACCTCCAGGTCCTCGGCGGGCACCCCGAGCATGGCGGAGAGCTGGCCGATCCCCATCGCGATGCCGTGGCACAAGCCAACCACCCGAACCCCGGTGAGGCGCGTGGCCGCCTCGCACAGCTTGTGCATCGGGTTGGTGTAGTTCAGCAGCAGGGCGTCGGGGCACAGCCGCTCCATAGAGCGGGCGATCTCCACGATGGGACCCATGTTGCGGAGAGCATGGAACAGGCTTCCTGGCCCGCCGTTCTCCCCGTAGATCTGTCGGAAGCCGTAGTGGCGCGGCACGTGGAAGTCCATCGCCCA
>CAKZOF010000004.1 GCA_937135995.1 uncultured Pyrinomonas sp. | reverse complement strand
AGTGGCACGTCCGCCCTCGTAGCTGACGACGACGATCACCACGGGATCGCCCGGTTTGAGCGCGTTGACGATGCGCTCGAAATCGGTGAGCGTGTTGACCGGCATGCGGTTGACGCGCTGGATCACCCATCCTTTGAGCAGGTTTGCATCGTCGGCGAGGCTGTCGGGTTCGACTTCGGTAATGAGCAGCCCGCGCGCCCCGCGCAAGTTCCGTTCGGCGATGATCTGCGGCGTCAGTTCGCTCAGCGTTAACCCAAGTCGCGGACGATCATCATTTTTTCTCGGGCGCACTTTTTCGCCCGCCGTGGCGCGGTTGCGCGGCGCGCTGCGCGACGGTCGTTCACCCACCGCGACGCTGGTCGTGCGACGCTCGAACTTGCCGTTCAGTTCGCGCAAGTAGGCGATGTTGACCGTTTGCCCAACGGGCGTCGCGGCGACCTTGTTGATCAGATCCTGCGCGTTGGTCACCGGCTGCCCATTGAATTCGATGATGATGTCACCGTGCTGCAGCCCCGCGCGCGAAGCCGGACTCGGTTCCTCCGAAAGCTCGGTGACGATTGCCCCGCGCGCTTCCGGCAGGCCGTAGACTTGTGCGTATTCGCGCTGGACCGATTCGAGGAAGACGCCGAGGTAGCCGCGGCGCACGCGACCTTGCGCGACGATCTGGTGGTAGACGAAGGCCGCCGTATTGGACGGCAGTGCAAAGCCGATGCCGTTGTAATCTCCGGTGGTCGTCGCGATCTGCGAGTTGACGCCGATCACTTCGCCGCGCATGTTGACGAGCGGTCCGCCGGAATTGCCGCGGTTGATGGCCGCGTCGGTTTGAATGAACCGCTGGAAGTTGGAGGCCCCGCGCGTCTGCCGATCTTTGGTCGAGATGATGCCAGCGGTCACCGTCTGGTCCAAACCGAAGGGCGAGCCGATGGCCAACACCCAATCGCCGACTTGCACCTCGTCGGAGTTGCCGAACTTCACCGTTGGCAGGTCGCGCCCCGCGTTGACTTTGATCACGGCTAGATCCGTGTCCTCATCCATGCCGATGATTTCGCCGCGCAGCTTCTCGCCCGTCTGCAGTTGCACGATGATGCGCGTGGCGCCTTCGACCACGTGCTGGTTGGTCAAGATGTATCCTTTAGGATCGACGATGAATCCGCTGCCGATGCCGCGCGTCGTCGGTAAGCGGCGCCGCCGGAACATCTCCGAAAACGGATTGCCCGACGGTGGGGTGTTCTGCTCCCCATCCTCTTCGTCCGTGTCGCGCATGGCGATGTCAAGCGCCGAAACCGTGTCGATGTTGACCACGGCCGGTTCGACACGCCGCGCGATCTCGGCAAACGAAGCCGACAACGCTTCGGGGGCGCGCGCCACTTGCGCATCGTTCTGTGCGATGGCCGGATGGCCTGCTAACAAGGCGCCGATGAGCACGCCGCTGCCGACGCAGACAACGGCGAGCGCGATGATCCACACGCGCATGCGCTTGAAAACCCGCTGCTCGATCTCTCGGGGCTCGCTGGGATGAACATCGTACTGCATAACGATCAAACCTCTTCGTGCTTCCTTTCGCTCGCGCGATGGCCGCTGATGGCTTTAATTCAATAAAGAGCGAAAGCGCGTTCGATTCCCCACAATCGCCTCTGCGTCTTCAGTCCGGCGCACCAAAGGACGAGGTGAAAAGAGTATAACCGGAAGGCGGAGTCCGCTGCAATCAAGGGCTTGCCAATCGCAAGCGCGGGCTGCAAGAGTTTACGCGCCAACAGCGACCTCGACGTGCTTGCGGTTTGCCAGTTGCAAGCGCGGGCTGCAAGAGGCGAACGGCAGGTCGGCGGGATCATTCGGAAAAGACTTGCAACGTTTGATCAGCCACGTCCTCTTTGCGCCGCTCCTGCTCAGCTGTTTCCTTTTTGCGCGGTGCCCACTGTAGCTCCGAAACGATGACGCCGGCTAGCACGAGCGTCGCGCCCACCGCGCCGCGCACGCCGAACCATTCTTCGCTGCCGCGCACAGCCAGCGCGAAGACGGTCGCAAAGACCGGCTCCAAGCTGAAGATGATCGCCGCATGCGTTGCCGACATGCGCGCCTGCCCCCATGTCCAGAGCAGAAACGTGAAGACCGTGGCGACCAGCGCCAAGTAAATGAGTTGCCAGCAAATGCGCGCGTCCCAGACGAGTGGCGACGCCTCGCGCGCCAGCGGCCCGTCACCTTCGAGCGCCAGCAGACGAAAAAAAGCCCACAAGATGATGAAGCAGGCGGCCGCCACTGCGATCTGAAAGACGGTGAGCCGTTTGATTTCGTAACGGCTGGCGTAACGGCTCACAAACGCGATGTGCAGCGCGAAGCAAACGGTGCAGGCGAGCGTCAGCAGATCGCCAGTGTTGACGCCGCCTTCGCGCGGCATGAGGATGAGCGCGCCGCCGATGGAAGCGAGAACGATGCCGGTGGCATTCTCGACATTGGGACGCGCTCCCGTGAAGAGATAAGCGACGATGGGCACGAGCGGCGTCGTCAGACCCGTGATGAACGCTGATTTCGACGGCGTGGTGTAGACCTGCCCGATCGCTTGCAGCGCGAAGCCGCCGCCGACAAGCAGCCCTAGGATGATGCCGGCGCGAAGCTCTTCGCGCGTTGCGCGCACCAGCGCACGGGGAAAAAGGAGCGCGAGCGCAAGGCTCGCCACTCCGAAGCGAAAACCGAGATAGGCGAAAGGCGGCCAACGCGTGAGGATGTCTTTGGCGATGACGAAGGTCGAGCCCCAAATTAAAGTGGTCAACAAAAGAGCGCCATCAGCCCTCCAGTCCGCTCTTAATCGCATCATCTTCAAACAATGCTCTCCGGCGAGATTCGCTCCCTCTCTCGCTTCTGTGCAAAAGAAGGCGCCCTGCCGGACGTGTCCGCAACGTGCTGCGGCGCGCGGCGTCCTACGGGCGCAAAAGCACTTTGAGAACGCCCGGCGCCGCGGCACGTTGCATCGCGCGCAGTCCTTCTGCCAGAGCGTACTCTTCGCTGATCAGGCTCCGCACGTCCACCGCTCTTCGGGCGAGAAGCTCCAGCGCCGGCGCGAACCGCCCGCAACGCGAACCGACCACGCTGATCTCATCGACAACGATGCGCGCAGCGTTGATCGCAGTGGTGCCGTGAAAGGTCGATTTCAAGACGAGCTTGCCGCGCGGAACGAGCGCGTCAAGCGCGACCTCGAAACCCGCCGCCGAGCCAGAGGCTTCCACAGCGACGGTGAACGCACGTTTCATATTTTCGGAAGCGAGGAAATCTTCCAACAACACTGTCTGGATACCGCGTCGGCGGGCGATCTCCAGCTTGTTTCGGTGCTTCCCGACGAGCGTCACGGGCGCGCCCGCCTCGGCCAGCCGGGCCTTCACGTCATCGCTTTCTGGTTCAAGGGTCAACAACCGCTCGAAGACCTCCACAGCTCGGGCCCATTTTTCCTGTTCCATGAAGGCCTGGCCTTCCTGGTACATGGTGACAATTTTCTTGCACTGACGGGCCTCCTCCAACTCCTGAGCCACATTGCGATAGCCATTGTCAATGCGCAAGATGCGCTGATAGAGCTCTATTGCCGCATCCCATTGGCCGGCCGTACGGTACTCGTT
>CAKZOF010000003.1 GCA_937135995.1 uncultured Pyrinomonas sp. | reverse complement strand
CCGTTGCAGGGGCTGGCGATTATCGAACTGAATCCGTCGATCGCTTTCCCGATCATCGACCGCATGCTCGGCGGTCCTGGCATCCCGTTGGGCGAGGCGCGCGCCGTCACCGAGATCGAGCAGAAGATTCTCGAAGCCTTCCTGAAATTAGTCGCAGACGACCTGCGCGAAGCGTGGCGACCGTTGATCGAACTCGATCTGCAGATCGTCGGCCGCGAGACGCGCCCGCAAATGTTGCAGATCGTCGCGCCGAACGAAGTCGTCCTTTCGATCGTCTTTCACATGCAGATCGGCGAGGCGCGCGGCCACATGAGCCTGTGCATCCCGGCGGTCACGCTCGAGCCGATCATCCAGAAGTTCAATCGCTCGCTCTATTCGCGCAACCGCGACGTGCCTCCGGAGCAGACGCGCGCTCTGCTCGATACGCTGGCGCTGGTCTCTTTCCCGATCGCTGCCGAAGCGCGCGGCACCAAGGTGCCGCTGGAAGATCTGTTGCGCATCGCGCCCGGCGACGTGCTCAAACTAGACCACCCCGTGGATCGCCCAATCGAGGTGAGCGTCGGCGGCTCGGTCAAGTTCCGCGCCGAGTTGGTCTCTCATCGCGGGCGCAAGGCGATCTACCTATGTGCGCGTGCTTTCGACGAACGGCCAGAGGAAGGGACGGCGAACGCCGACGTGCCCGCCACTGAACGGGCCTGAGTTTCGCCTTTCACGAAGAGATGGAGGTCGAAGTTTCAAGTGGAGATCAGAGAAGAACTTTCGCGACTATTGATCGAAAGCTTCGTCGCCGCATGGAATGAGGTGGCTCCCGGACTTCTCGATCGTCCCTCGAAGCTGACTTCGCTGTCGTTACGCGAAGTCGCCGACGAGCAGGCCAACAGCGCGCTCGCCGTCGCGGCGACGTGGTCGGCCGCTTTTGCCGCCGAATGTCAGGGCGCGCTCGGCGGCGTGATCATCCTGCTCTTCAAAACGGAGGATGATGCTGCGCTCGACCGACTTGTCAAAGCAGAAGGCGACGGCGGGATGCGCCCGGGTACGCGCGCGCTCGCCGATGCGGCCTTCGCCGCCGCAGCGCAGAAATTCACCGACCAGCGACTCGATATCGGCCGCACGCGGTACTTGGACTTGACCGCCGATGAATCCCGGTTGAGAACCATTGTCGGCAACCAACTGTTGGTCGGCACGTTCTCGCTTGCGGTGGAAGGCGAACTCGAGACGCAAGTGTTGTTGCTATACGCGCCTCGAGGCGCGCTCGCGGTCGTTGAAGCGGAAGTCAAGCAGGGAGATCATTCGACCGCGCCGCCGGACCAGAAGAGGACGAACGGCGGCGCACGCGCCGCCGCAGCGCGCAACATTGAGCGCTTGCTTGACGTAGAGCTTGATGTCATCGTGCGTTTCGGAGCGACCGTGATGCCGCTACGTGATGTTGTGCGCATGGGCGTCGGCACCATGATCGAACTTAATCGCACCGTGGACGAACCCGTAGAGATTCTGGTCAACGGGAGACCGCTAGCGCGCGGCGAAGTGGTGGTCGTCGATGGTTACTACGGCGTCCGCATCACCGAAATCGGCGCGCCCGCCGACCGTGCTCTTTCGATGATTTGACGAAGGAGAAGATCATGCCAAACTTTCAGGTCCTAGCGATCATCACGCTGTGCACGAGCGCCGTCTCATTGATCCTGTGCTTGATCCAACATTTTCGGTTGCGGCGCGAGCTGCATCGCGTCGCAGAACTGCGCGCTTCCATCGCTGAACTCGAAGCGCAGTTGATGGCGCTACAACGCGAAACCGAGTCGGCGACGCACGCGCTCGCCGCGCAACGCGCCACGCCCGACGACGCCGGTTCGAAAGAGATCGCCTCGGGGCACGCGACGGTCAAGCTCGGGTTGACCGAACGGCGCTACCGTGTGTTGCGGCTCGCGCGAAGGGGACTCGATGCACGCGCCATCTCGTCCATGCTCGACATCCCGCACGGCGAGGTCGAATTGATCATCGGCTTGAGCCGGGCGGCTTAAAGGAGAGGCAAGATGAGCAACGGATTGTACACCGCTTACCTCGGCATGCGCGCTCGGCAACGGGCGCTCGACGTGACGGCCAACAACATCGCCAACGTCTCGACCACCGCCTTCAAAGCCGATCGGTTGCTCTACCGCGCCGTGGAGGCAGAAATCGTGCCGGAGAGCGAACCGCTCGGAGCTGAAGCTGCCGACAACGCATCGACGTCCTCCGCTGTGCTCAGCGACAACGGCGGTCAAGCAGAACGCGCTGCGACCTTGGCGCTTCACGCGCGCCGCGTGGGCGTGGTGACCGCCACGGCAACCGATTTCTCCGCGGGTCCGATCCGGCAGACGGGGCGAACGCTCGACATCGCCCTGGAGGGAGACGGTTTTCTGGTGGTCGCGACCGCGCGCGGCGAGCGTTACACGCGCGCCGGATCGCTCACACTGAATTCCGCCGGGCAACTCGTCACGCACGAAGGCGATCTCGTGGTAGGCGACGCTGGGCCGCTCACGCTTCCGCCGGGCGACATCGCCATCAGCGGCGATGGTGTCATCTCGGTTCGAGGAAACGTCGTCGGGCGTCTGAAGCTCGTGCGGTTCGAGAACGCGGGCCGCGCCCTCGTCAAAGAGGGCCATTCTCTGTTCGCTGCTACGGGCGCCGAGCAGCCCAAAGAAGCCGTCGGCACGCTGGTCCGGTCGGGCGCGCTCGAAATGTCGAACGTCAATCCGGTCTCGGAACTGGTGACGATGATCCAACAGGGGCGCGAGTTCGAATCCATGCAGCGCTGCGTGACGCTGATGATGAACGAACTCGGGCGCAAGATCGCCAACGAGCTCGGAAGAATCTGAAAGCGATTCGGCGTCACCGCACGCGACTGCAAGAATCTGGCGCAAGATCGCCAACGAACTTGGAAGAGTCTGACACGCGCGTGTCAGTCAACGAAAGGAGCGAAAGATGAGCAGAGCACTTCACACCGCTGCGACGGGCATGATGGCCCAGCAGCAACAGATCGATAACATCGCCAATAACCTCGCCAACTCTTCAACGGTCGGCTTCAAGCGGACGAGGTTGGAGTTTCAAGACATCCTTTATCAGAACTTGCGCACGCCGGGCGCGGCAGCCAACGCACAAACGTCGCTGCCCGTCGGGTTGCAGATCGGATTGGGCACGCGCGCCGTGGCGAGCGAGCGCATCTTCCTGCAGGGCGATTTTCAGCAGACGCAGAATCCGCTCGATCTCGTCATCGAAGGGAGCGGCTTTTTCCAAGTCCGTTTGACCAACGGCGAGATCGCCTACACGCGCGCCGGTTCTTTCCACCTGAACGCCGAAGGACAGATCGTCACGGCGACGGGCGAGCCGCTGGAGCCGGCCATCACCATTCCGCGCGAGGCAACGTCGATTACCGTCGGTGCCGATGGCACGGTGAGTGTCACCATGCCAGGGCAGGCGAACGCGCAGACGGTCGGCCAGATTCAACTGGCGACGTTCGCTAACCCCGCCGGCCTCGAATCGCTCGGGCGCAACCTTTTCCGCGAAACGGCGGCTTCGGGGCAGCCCACCGTCGGCACGCCCGACTCGAACGGTTTGGGACGCATCAACCAAGGCTTCGTTGAAGGTTCCAATGTCAACGTCGTCGAGGAACTGGTCCAGATGATCGCCGCGCAGCGAGCATACGAGACCAATTCCAAAGTCATCACCGCCGCCGACAGAATGCTGGCAACCATCAATCAGGCCGTCTCGTAAGGCCGAAGACGGCCTCCTCGTTCCCACTGGTGAAGACGGCGCGTCGTCCGCGCCGCTGCAAGACGTCATCGCCATGCGACGGATTTGGTTCGTGCTTCTCTGCTTGATCGGTTGGGCATCCGGCACACACGCGCAAACGGTCGCCACAGTGCGCTTGCGGGCCGAAGCGATCATCGCGTCGGAGGTGCTGACGCTGGACCAGATCGCCGAGATACGTGCCGACGAGTGGCGCAAGGCGCAGCTTGCCGCTACGTCGCTCGGCTACGCCCCAGCGGTCGGCGCGGCGCGCGAGATCAAACGCGCTGATGTGTTGCGTGCCGTGATGGCCGCCGGATTCCGTGCCGAAGAGGTGCGCTTCGATGGACCGACATCGAGCATCGTGCGGCGCGCCGCACAACGGCTGGATGAACAACTCTTGCGCGCCGCCGTCGAACGCGCGGTGTTGGCTGAACTGGAGGCAGCGGGCGCTACGGCGCGGCTGGTGCGCTTGGACCTGCCGCCGCGCGTCGAGATCCCCACGGGTCAGGTCGAGGTGCGCGCTACGGCGAACGGCGTGCGTGACCTGTTCACACCCTTTCCGTTGACGTTGGAAGTGCGCGTTGATGGTCGCGTGGTGCGCCGTTTGAGCGCGACGGCGCAGGTGGAAGCGTTCGCTCCGGTGGTGATCGCCGCGCGCGATCTAGCGGCGGGAAGGCGCGTGCGCGAAGAGGATGTGACCGTCGAGGTACGGCGCTTGACTCGTCCCGTCGCCCTCTACTTGCGCGAGACGAAGCAGCTTCGCGGTATGTCGGCGAGCCGCTCGATCGCCCGGGGCGAAGCGCTCACCACCGATGCGCTCTATGCGGAGACGGTGATTCGTCCTGGGGATCAGGTTCGCATCGAAGGGACGAGCGATCGCGTGCGCGTCGCTGTCGTGGGCGAAGCGCGCGCCGCCGGGCGCATCGGCGATCGCATCACGGTGCGGAACGCGCAATCGGGCGCGTTGTTGCAAGCGGTGGTGGTCGATGAGGGAGTGGTTCGCGTGCGCTTCTGAGCGGCGCACCGGTCTTTCGCCGAAAAGGCGCTGCAACCGGTTCTTGATCTCCAGCGGGTCGAATGGGTTCGACCGGCGGCCCCCAAAACCCGTAGTGGCTGTGCCACAAGCGCTTGTGGTTGGTCGCTTCGGTCGCGTCGAGAAAGGGTCGAGAAAGGAAGAACAAGATGGCAGGTCGCTTGAAACTATTTGCCATGATGATTTGCGCGGTCTGTCCGTTGTTGTGTTGGGCGCAAGACGAGACGAATCGAGCGCCGGGCAGAGCCGCGCCTTCGGCCA
>CAKZOF010000002.1 GCA_937135995.1 uncultured Pyrinomonas sp. | reverse complement strand
GATTTGAGCGCGCCGATGTTGATCACCATGTCCACTTCGCGCGCGCCGTCGAAGATCGCGCGCCGCGTCTCGTACGCTTTGACGTCCGACAGCGTTGCGCCGAGCGGAAAGCCGATCACCGTGCAGACGGGGACGCCCGTGCCGCGCAGCAGGCACGCGGCCAGTTTCACCCAGAAGGGATTGACGCACACGGAAGCGAAACCGTATTGCGCTGCTTCGTCGCACAGGCGACGGATGTCCGCTTCGGTCGCTTCCGGTTTGAGCAACGTGTGGTCGATCAAGCTGGCCCAGTCGCGCGCCGAGGCTGTTTCGCCCAAAACCAAGCCGATGCGCGCCGCGCCCGCATCCACGACGCGCCGCATACGTTCGGGGCAACGGTTGAAACAATCCGCCGTGCAACTGCACAGCGCGGCCTGATCGATCCCGCGCTCGCGTTCGAGCCGCGCGACGATCTCCGCGGTGATCTGTTCGACCAATCGCTCCAATTCGCCGTTGTAACTGATCATCGCTTCTGTTCGTCCCAGTCAGACAGCGCTCAGCATGAGAAGAGCGTGCTCTTATTCGAGTTGTAGCTTATCATCGCTCTTGCTCGCAACAGTCGGTCGCCATCCTCCGCTCCTCGATGGGGCCTTCGAAGGAAGCGCCTCGAGATGTTCGACCTTTGCATCCATCCGCGTTGCCAAACGCGGATGGACGTGTCAGCTATGCGCGTACTGCCGCTCGACCGCCTCGATCTTGGCGACGCGCCGCCGATGGCGTTCTTCGCTAAGCTCCGACTCCAGCCACGCGCGCACGATCTGGCGCATCTGTTCGAGATCGATCGTGCGACTGCCGAGCGTTAAGACGTTAGCGCCGTTGTGTTCGCGCGAGTTGCGGGCCAGCTCCACCGAGTAGCAGGCGGCGGCGCGCACGCCCGGCACCTTGTTCGCCGTGATCGCGCTGCCGATGCCCGCCGCGTCGACGATGATGCCGAGATCGGCTTCGCCGCGCGAGACGGCGCGCGCCACGGCGTGAGCAAAATCCGGGTAGTCAACCGCCGACGTCGAATCGGTGCCGAAATCACGGACGCGGTGGCCCAGTTCGGCGAGAAAACTCTTGAGCGCCTCTTTCATTTCGTAACCGCCGTGATCGGCGCCGACGGCGATCAGTTTCGGAGTCGAACGACCGCGGCGCGGCGCGCGGCGGACGAGTTCGATCCCGCGGTCGCGAACGATGTCCGCGGCGAGCGGTGTCAAACGCGCGTCCGCCGCGATGCGCAGGCGCGCCCGTTCCGGCAGGTCACGCACATCCGCTTCGGTGATGATCTGCTTGGCCGATTCATCGCGCGTCACGTCGGCCTCTTCTTCGTGACGTGCGGAGGCCGAAGACAGCGTTTGGCGCGCCAGTGCGCGAATGCGTTCTGCCGCAGAGCTTTTATCGTCCATGATCTACAACGCCTTGGCGATGATCAGCGTGATGTCGTCGTGGGAGCCGCGCCCACCGGTCCAGCGAAGGACGTCGCCGTAGATGGCGTCGATGAGATCGCGCGCGCGCCGGTCGCG
>CAKZOF010000001.1 GCA_937135995.1 uncultured Pyrinomonas sp. | reverse complement strand
GTTTTCGGGTGGGTTTGCGTTTGGGCGGGTCGCTTGCTGGTTCCGTCGCTGCGTTGATGGGGGCCCGATCTCGTGCCTTTCGCTGGTCTGGATGTGAGCTTTCGGTTTCACTTCTCCTGCCGCTGTGGCAGACTTTGTCGTAAAGAGCCTGATCTTCCATGTGCCGAACAACTGGAAGCGGTAGGTTTCGTGGCGAAAAAATATATCTTCTTCCTTGTTCTTGCTGACTGCGTCCCGGTGTTGCGTTGGAAAAGCGGGCCCTTTTCTTGACAGTGGGTTTTGCAAACGGTTACCCTTTATGCTTTTCGGAAAACGTCCGGGAGAATGAGGGATTATGCCAAAGCGGACTTTTCAACCGAACAACCGTCGGCGGGCGAAGAAGCACGGTTTTCGCCTTCGGATGTCGACCAAGAAGGGGCGCTTGGTGCTCAAGCGCCGGCGCGCCAAGGGGCGCAGGAGACTCACTCCGAAGCACTACTGAAGCACACTCTTCCACGTTCGGCGAGGCTCGGCAGCCCGGCGGAATTCCGTCTGGCGTACTCCTCCGGGCGTCGTTACGATGGGCAGTACTTGACGGCCTTCGTTCGGCGCAACGATTTGGACCGGCATCGTTTGGGCGTCACCGCTTCGCGGCGCACGGCGCGCCGCGCCGTGCAACGCAACCGATTGAAACGTCTGTTGCGCGAGGCTTTTCGGTTGAGTCGAAAGGAACTGGAAAGTTTGCGCTGGAAATATGATTGGGTGCTCAACGCCAACCGCCGCTTGCTGGAAGCTAAGGTTTGGCAGCCGCTCGAGGATCTTCGGCAGATCATTGCTCGGGTCGCCGAAGAAGAAAGCGGCAACAGGCGTCGCTGAGCGCGCATGAGTGACCAGCCGCTTCGTCCCGTTTTCAGCGACACCGCTAAGCGCGCACGGGTGAATGGCATTCGCCGCGCGCAACAGACGTCCGGTTACGGTGCCGCTGAACGCGTCGAGCGAACGTTGACATCTAGCAGCGGATCGAACGCGCAAGCGGGCGTCGCTGAGTGCACACAAGCGAATGCTCTCGCCATGGAATAGCTTGGCGTGCCCAAATTGGCATCGGTCGCATTCGAAAAGGTGGTTGTGAAACATCTTTTGCTGGCGCTTCTCGATTTCTACAAGGCAGCCATCTCGCCGTTGCTGCCGCCTGCGTGCCGCTTTGTGCCGACCTGTTCGGAGTACATGCGCGAGGCGATCGCGCGCTACGGAGCGTGGCGCGGCGTGCGCATGGGCGTACGGCGACTTTTGCGTTGCCACCCTTTTTGCGCTGGCGGCTACGATCCGGTTGAGTAGACCTGTGCATCAAAGCTCTGACGCGCCCTCACTATTGGGTGGCGCTGAGTCGGAAAATCTCGATGGAAACCAGAAGATTCGTTCTCGCTCTTGTGCTTTCGGCGGTGGTGCTGATGGTTTGGGAATACATGTTCCGCCCGCAAACGCCGCCGAAACCTGCCGTTCAACAGTCTGCTTCAGAGCCAGCGGCTCCTCAACCGACATCGGAGAGCACGTTGCCACCGGTTGCGCCCGTCGAAGCGGCTCGCCCGCGCGTGATCACCGTCTCGACGCCGCTCTACGAGGCCAAACTCACTAATCGCGGTGCCGTTCTCGAAAGCTGGGTGCTCAAAAAGAACAAAGATACGGGACGCCCCCTCTACTCAGTTGGCAAGGATGGAAAACAACCGCTCGAACTGGTCTCGCCCGTCGGGCTGGAGCGCGGCGAGGCACCGCTGCAAGTTCAACTCGACGACAAAGCGCTGAGCGATCTCCTCAACCGCAGCACCTA